>NZ_BAOX01000031.1:0-27533 GCF_000813105.1 Rhodococcus sp. BS-15
GCCTCTCGGGTGCTGGCCCTGTTGATCGCGGTGGTGGCCGTGGCGGCCGCGATTCCGGCGGTTCGATTGCTCATTGCCGGGGCATCCGATTCGGAGTCCGCGGCGCTGGCGGAGCTTCCGGCACGCGCCCAGGTGTCGATGACGGACGTCTCGGTTCTGCCGGCGATCGTCACCCTCGTCGGTGCAGTCTGCGCCTTCGCTGCTGCCGTGGTGTCGATTCGGAAAACGTTTGCCCCGCAAGTACTCTCGTCCAAGTACGACGCCCCGGCGGTGCGACGCGACGAGGTCGCTCGGCGTGCGCGCACCACGGCATCCGGTGCCGGTGTGCAGGACGAGGGAGAGGACCTCACCGAACGCATGATGTGGGACGCGCTCGACGCCGGTGAGGACCCTACCGACGAGTCCGGTACCCGGCGTTCGTCTGATTGAAACGGACCTCTACGCTAGATCCGACCCCGATGAGATTCCTCACATCGGACGTCGACGCTCAGAAAGGACTGGGGGCACCATGACCGTTCTCGACTCGATTCTCGACGGTGTACGAGCCGACGTGGCCGCGCGTGAATCGGTGGTCGATTTCGCCGCCGTGAAAGCAGCAGCGAAGGCAGCCCCGGCCCCCCTCGACGCGGCAGCTGCCCTCCGTGAGGACGGCATCGGCGTCATCGCCGAAGTGAAGCGGGCGAGCCCGTCCAAGGGAGCTCTTGCAGACATCGGTGATCCGGCCGTTCTTGCCCGCGCGTACGAGCAGGGCGGCGCTCGCATCATCAGCGTTCTGACCGAGGAGCGTCGGTTCCACGGGTCACTCGCAGACCTCGACGCAGTCCGTGCCGCCGTCTCGATTCCCGTGCTGCGCAAGGACTTCATCGTCGGTCCGTACCAGATTCACGAGGCTCGGGCGCACGGTGCAGACGTGATCCTGCTGATCGTCGCGGCGCTCGAGCAGGACGCATTGACGTCGTTGCTCGACCGCACCGAGTCGCTGGGTATGACGGCGCTGGTCGAGGTGCACACCGAGGCCGAGGCGGATCGCGCCCTCGAGGCCGGTGCCAGCGTCATCGGTATCAACGCCCGCAATCTGAAGACACTCGAGATCGATCGTGACAGCTTCGGCCGCATCGCGCCCGGGTTGCCCAGCGAGATCATTCGCATCGCGGAGTCCGGGGTGCGTGGCACTGCAGATCTGCTCGCCTACGCCGGTGCCGGTGCCGACGCGGTACTCGTCGGCGAGGGTTTGGTCACCGCAGGCGATCCGCGCACGGCCGTCTCGGACCTGGTGACGGCGGGAACGCATCCGTCCTGCCCCAAGCCCGCACGCTGACCCGAGCGCGGCGGCGGTCCGCCGTTGGGGCACACTGGACCGGTGAGCACCAGCAATTCTTCTTCCATCACGGACGCCCCGCAGGCAGTTCGTTTCAAGGGCGCTGATCTGCCGCAGAGCAGCATCGGCCTCACCGATCGCAGCGCGCACGAGCCCGATGTGGGCGGCCATTTCGGTGTCTACGGCGGCAGATTCGTGCCCGAGGCGTTGATGGGTGTGATCGAGGAAGTCACCGCCGAGTACGAGAAGGTGCGCAGCGACAACGAGTTCCTCGGTGAACTCGACCGACTGCAGCGCGATTACACCGGTCGCCCCTCGCCGGTCTTCGAGGCGACGCGGTTGTCCGAGCACGCAGGCGGCGCTCGGATTCTCCTCAAGCGAGAAGACCTCAACCACACCGGTTCTCACAAGATCAACAACGTCCTCGGCCAGGTGCTCCTGGCCAAGCGTATGGGCAAGACACGGATCATCGCCGAGACGGGCGCGGGCCAGCACGGAGTGGCCACCGCCACGGCGTGCGCGCTCCTCGGACTCGAGTGTGTCGTGTACATGGGCGAGGTCGACACCGAACGGCAGGCGCTCAACGTCGCTCGGATGCGTCTGCTCGGGTCCAGTGTCGTGGCCGTGAAGTCCGGATCGCGCACCCTCAAGGATGCCATCAACGAGGCGCTGCGCGACTGGGTCACCAACGCGGACAACACGTACTACTGCTTCGGTACCGTCGCCGGACCACACCCCTTTCCGGTGATGGTGCGCGATTTCCAACGCATCATCGGCCTCGAGGCGCGGCAGCAGGTGCTCGCGTCCACGGGAAGGCTGCCCGACGCCATCGCGGCCTGTGTCGGTGGTGGCTCCAACGCAATCGGAATCTTCCACGCCTTCATCGACGACGCCGATGTTCGGCTGATCGGCTTCGAGGCGGCAGGCGACGGCGTCGAGACCGGACGCCACGCGGCGACGATCAGCGGTGGAAGTCCAGGAGCCCTGCACGGTGCGTACTCCTACCTGCTGCAGGACGAGGACGGTCAGACCGTCGACTCGCATTCCATCTCAGCGGGATTGGACTACCCGGGCGTCGGTCCGGAGCACTCGTACCTGCACGACATCGGTCGGGCCGAGTACCGCGGCATCACCGATACCGAAGCCATGAACGCCTTCAAGCTGCTGTGCCGCACCGAAGGCATCATCCCGGCCATCGAGTCCTCGCACGCCATCGCCGGTGCGCTCACCCTCGGCAAGGAGTTGGGCAAGGACGCGATCATCCTGGTCAACCTCTCCGGACGCGGCGACAAGGACGTCGACACCGCGGCCGAATGGTTCGGTCTGATCGACGGAGACGGCGAAGCGAACGTGGACGACGAAGCAGGTATCAAGCCATGAGCAACAACGACTCCCGCCTCTCGGGGACCTTCGCGCAGTGCCGTACCGAAGGGCGCGCAGCACTCGTCGGGTACCTGCCGGCTGGTTTTCCGACGGTGCCGCGATCGGTCGAGGTGTTCAAGACGATGGTCGACGCCGGATGCGACATCGTCGAGGTGGGCATTCCGTATTCCGATCCGGTGATGGACGGGCCCACGATCCAGGCCGCAGCAGATGTGGCGCTGCGAGCCGGAGCCCGGGTGAAGGACGTCTTCGCCGTCACCGAGCAGGTCGCTGCAGCGGGCGGAAAAGCGGTCGTCATGACCTACTGGAACCTCGTGCTCAAGTACGGCATCGAGAACTTCGCCCGTGACCTCGCAAACGCGGGTGGGCTCGGAATCATCACCCCGGATCTCATTCCCGACGAGGCGCAGGAATGGATCGAGGTCTCGAATCGCTACGAACTCGATCGAATCTTCCTCGTCGCCCCGTCGTCCACCGAGGAGCGGCTCGCCAGCACCGTCGAAGCCAGTAGTGGCTTCGTCTACGCGGCCTCGACGATGGGCGTCACCGGTGCACGCGACGCGGTGTCCTCGATGGCCCCCGCACTCTCGGCGCGCATCCGTCAACACTCCGACATTCCCATCGGCGTGGGGCTGGGGGTCCGCTCGGGCGCGCAGGCTGCGGAAATTGCCCGCTATGCCGACGCGGTGATCGTCGGTTCGGCATTGGTCAGTGCCGTCGACAAGGGACTCGACGCCGTGCGCGACCTGACGACGGAACTCGCCGAGGGTGTCCGTTCGGCTAACGTAGCGTCGTGACTTCGACCGCGATCCTGGCCTACATTCCCAGTCCGCCGCAGGGGGTGTGGCACGTCGGACCGCTGGCTCTGCGGGCCTACGCCCTGTTCATCATCATCGGCATCGTCGTTGCCGTCGTGTGGGGTGATCGACGCTGGGTGGCCCGAGGTGGAACCAAGGCACAGTCCTCGACGTCGCAGTCTGGGCCGTCCCGTTCGGTCTGCTGGGCGGGCGTCTGTACCACGTGGCAACCGACTGGAAGACGTACTTCGGTCCCGGCGGAAACCCGATCGAAGCGCTGTACGTCTGGAACGGCGGGCTCGGAATCTGGGGAGCGGTGTTCCTCGGTGGCGTCGGTGCCTGGATCGCCTGCCGTCGACGCGGAATTCCGTTGCCCGCGTTCGGTGACGCCGTCGGCCCCCCGATTCTGCTGGCCCAGGCGATCGGCCGCATCGGCAACTACTTCAACCAGGAACTGTACGGCCGCGACACCACACAGCCGTGGGGTCTGGAGATCTACGAACGGGTCGACGCCGATGGACGGCTCGATCCACTCAACGGAGTCTCGACCGGTTTCGTGGAAAAAGTGGTGCATCCGACCTTCCTGTACGAGCTGCTGTGGAGCGTGGCAGTCGTCGTGCTTCTGGTTCTCGTAGACCGCAAGTACACGATCGGCCACGGTCGACTGTTCGCGCTGTACGTGGCCGGATACTGCGCAGGACGGTTCTGGGTGGAACTCATGCGCGACGACTTCGCCACGACGATCGCAGGCATACGCATCAACACTTTCACCTCCGCCATCATCTTCGTGCTGGCGCTCGCGTACTTCGTGATCGCCACCAAGGGCCGTGAAGAACCGGCGACACTGAGATCGAACGACGACGTGGATCACGAGACTGCTTCCGAGGACGCCTCCTCGGATGCGGAAGGCTCGGGCCCGACGCCGATCGACGACACCACGGACGCAGGCACCGTGGACGAGCAGCCCACTCAGGCGTCCGACAAGAAAGCCGAGGAAGAAGGCAGTACGCGTGGTTGATTTCGACAAGACCCCTCAGCCCGACCCCGAACCGGATTCCACCGCCGATTCGAGCGACAGCGGGTCGAATCCGACCGCGTCGTTCGGCACGCCGTTCGACTACGACGCCACCGCCGAAGCGTCGCTCTCGGAGCCGCCCGGAACCTCGGAGTCCGCGCCCTCGCACGGTCCGACCGGTCCGACCGGCCCGGGGTGGGACACGTACTCCGGCATCGGAAACGGCCCGGGTTGGTCCAGCACGCCGAGCTACCCGGCGCGAGCGCGGACAGCAGTACCGACAATCCGCTCGGTGGATTTCCGGCACCCCCCAGCTACCCACAGCAGGGTTACGGTCAGCAGCCGAATTACGGTCAGCAGGGCTACCAGCAGCAGAACTACGGGCAGCAGGGCTACCCGCAGCAGAACTTCGGGCAGCAGGGCTACCCGCAGCAGGCTTTCGGCCAGCAGGGCTTCGGTCAACAGCAGGGTTACGGTCAGCAGGGCTACCCGCAGCAGGGTTTCGGCCAGCAGGTTTACGGCCAGCAGGGGTTCGGTCAACAGCAGGGTTACGGTCAGCAGGGCTACGGCGTACCCGCCGGCTATCCGGGTGGACCCGCGTTCGGCGTTGGCCCCGATGCACCGTACGGGCGCGATCCGGTGACCGGCGTGCCGTTGTCGGACAAGTCCAAGATCGTGGGTGGCCTGCTGCAGCTGTTTCTCGGTTGGTTGGGAGTCGGCCGCTTCTACATCG
This sequence comes from Rhodococcus sp. BS-15, assembly GCF_000813105.1. Taxonomy (NCBI): domain Bacteria; kingdom Bacillati; phylum Actinomycetota; class Actinomycetes; order Mycobacteriales; family Nocardiaceae; genus Rhodococcus; species Rhodococcus sp. BS-15. Next base: position 5,247 of record NZ_BAOX01000031.1, read on the forward strand.
GAAGTACCGGTATCGGCGTCGCGCAGTTGCTTCTGTTCTTCGTCGGATTTCTCCTCACCGCGGTGTTCGGCCTCGGAGTGATCCTGCTGTTCGGGCTCTTCGTATGGCACGTGGCCGACGGCGTGCTGATACTGGTGGGCAATGTGACGGACGCTCAGGGGCGAAAACTGAGAGACTGATGCCCTTGCTGATACTGCAACGGACGTAAGGGAGCTCGACGTGAGTGACTCAGGTACATCGTCCTCGGACGGATCCTCGGGCGACGGATCCACTCCGTCGGAGCCGACCATCTCGTTCGACAAAGGCTCTCCCGCAGGTTCGGGTCCCGTGTACGGGGCTCCCGACCCGAACTACACCACCCCGAACTACAGCACCCCCAACTACGGCACTCCAGACGCCGACGATCAGGGGCAATTCGGACCTCCGCCCGGTGCCGGTTACCCACCACCATCCGACGGTTCCGGACAGTACGGTGCGCCGCCGCCCCCGCCGTATGCGGGCGGGCAGTACGGTCCCCAATACGGCGGTCCCCAGTACGCAGGCGGGCCCGGTTACATGGACCCGATGGCTCCGTACGGTAGGCACCCGGTCACCGGTGAGCCGTTCTCCGACAAGCAGAAGCTGACGGCAGGTCTGCTCGGCATTCTGTTGGGCGCGTTCGGAGCCGGGCGCTTCTATCTCAACCAGCCGGGCATGGCGGTGGCGCAGATCGCCGTTACGTGGCTCACCTGCGGTATCGGCGGGATCTGGCCGTTGATCGACGGCATCATGATGCTCACCGGCAGCGTGCGCGATCAACACGGTCGGCCGCTGCGCGACTGACGATCGTATTCGTCGCAGCCGGCATTCGCGATTGCATCGATGCCAACGCCAGCTGCTACGATTTCGACAACCGGGAGAGATCCCGGTTTCTTTCGCGGGCCAGAGCTGTCCCGGTGAATTCCCGACAGGCAGTTCAATTCGGCTCATCCGACCGTTTCGGTCGATTCGAGCCGACCAGCCGGCGGGGTTGCCGAGACTTCCGGTGCAGGTCGATGACACTGCACCGCCCTTCACGCACCCCACCGGCCTACGTGGAGGTGATCGTGGTGCTGTTTTCTCGGATGCCTGCGGAGCAAGGTCTGTACGACCCGAGCTCGGAGAAGGATTCCTGTGGCGTGGCGATGATCGCCGACATCGCCGGTCGCCGCTCCCACGCGATCGTCGCCGACGGGGTTCTGGCACTGGAGAACCTGGAGCATCGCGGAGCTGCCGGTGCCGAGCCCAACAGTGGTGACGGCGCGGGTATTCTGATTCAGCTGCCGGTCGAACTCCTCGCCTCCCTTGCACCCTTCGATCTGCCCGCGGCCGGAGCCGACGGGGACAACACGTTCGCGGCCGGGGTGTGTTTTCTGCCGCAGGGCATCCGTGAACGAGCGATGGCCGTCGAGCGCGTCGAATCCGTTGCGGCCGAAGAAGGTCTGGACATCCTGGGCTGGGTTCCGGTCGAGGTCGATCCCGATCGAGCCGACGTGGGCCTCACCGCCCTCGGCTGCATGCCGTACATGAGCTACCTCTACGTCACCGCCCCCGAGGTCGACGGCACGCGTCCGGCCGGTCTCGCTCTCGACCGGTTGGTGTACGGATTACGCAAGCGTTCCGAGCGAGTCACCCCCGAGATCGAGGCCGAGGGGTCGGGGCTGTTCTTTCCGTCGTTGTCCTCGCGCACCATCGTCTACAAGGGCATGCTCACCACGATGCAGCTGCCGCTGTACTTCCCGGAACTGCGTAACCCCTTGTGCAAGAGCGCCATTGCCATCGTGCACAGTCGCTTCTCGACCAACACGTTCCCGTCGTGGCCGCTGGCGCATCCGCATCGCTACGTTGCGCACAACGGTGAGATCAACACCGTCAAAGGCAACCGAAACCGGATGCGGGCTCGCGAAGCGCTGCTGTCGAGCGACCTGATCCCTGGGGACCTGGAGCGTTTGTTCCCCATCTGCAACCCCGATGCCTCGGACTCGGTGTCCTTGGACGAGGTGCTCGAACTGCTGCACCTGGGCGGGCGCAGCGTGCCGCACGTGGTGATGATGATGGTGCCCGAGCCGTGGGAGAACCACCGCACGATGGATCCACGGGTACGAGCGTTCTACCAGTTCCATTCGTCGATGATGGAGGCGTGGGACGGTCCGGCCTGCGTGACGTTCACCGACGGTAGCTATGTCGGAGCCGTGCTGGACCGCAACGGTCTTCGCCCCGGCCGCTGGTGGCAGACGGCGGACGGCCGTGTCATCCTCGCCAGCGAGGCAGGCGTGCTCGACGTGCCGCAGTCCGAGGTCGTCGCCAAGGGTCGCCTCGAGCCCGGAAAGATGTTCCTGATCGACACCGTCGCCGGACGTCTCGTGCCGGACGAGGAGATCAAACTCCAACTGGCAACCGAGCATCCGTACCAGGAGTGGCTGCATGCGGGCCTGCTCGAGATCAAGAGTCTGCCCGAGCGTGCTCACATCCAGTACAACCACGACTCGGTGGTGCGCCGACAGGTCGCGTTCGGCTACACCGAGGAGGACCTACGCGTCGTGTTGACGCCGATGGCCGCATCCGGGGGCGAGCCGCTCGGTTCGATGGGTACCGATACCCCGGCCGCAGTGATGTCGCAGCGGTCGCGTCAGCTCTACGACTACTTCATCGAACTGTTCGCGCAGGTCACCAACCCGCCGCTCGATTCGATCCGCGAGGAGATCGTGACCTCGCTCGCGCGGGTGATGGGTCCGGAGCAGAACCTGCTCGAGCCCACTGCGGCGTCGTGCAGGCAGATCGTGTTGCCGTGGCCGGTGCTCGACAACGACGAGCTCAACAAGATCATTCACATCAACGACGACGGCGACCATCCGGGACTGTCGGCCACGGTGTTGCGTGGGCTGTACGAGGTCGAGCGCGGCGGCGAAGGTCTCGCCGAGGCCATCGAGGAGTTGCGTGCCCGGGCGTCGGAGGCGATCGCTGCGGGGTACACCACGCTGATCATCTCCGATCGCGATTCGGACCACACTCGGGCCCCGATCCCGTCGCTGCTGGCCACCTCGGCGGTGCACCACCACTTGGTTCGCACCAAGGAGCGCACCAAGATCGCACTCGTCGTCGAATCCGGCGACGCGCGCGAGGTGCATCATCTGGCCCTGCTCATCGGCTTCGGTGCCGCAGCGGTCAACCCGTATCTGGCGATGGAGTCGATCGAGGATCTGGTCGGCGAGGGCGAACTCACCGGAGTCGAAACGACGATCGCGGTACGGAACTATCTGTACGGGCTCGGCAAGGGCGTACTGAAGGTGATGTCGAAGATGGGCATCTCCACCGTCGGGTCCTACACCGGCGCACAGGTTTTCGAGGCCGTCGGTCTCGACCGCGAGGTGGTGCGCGAGTACTTCAAAGGCACGGTCAGCAAGCTCGGCGGCGTCGGTCTCGACGTGCTCGCCGAGGAGGTCAAGCTACGCCATCGTCGGGCGTACCCCGAGAATCCGACCGACCGTGTCCATCGCCGGTTGGAGATCGGCGGCGAATACCAGTTCCGGCGCGAAGGCGAGCTGCACCTTTTCACCCCCGAGACGGTGTTCCTGCTGCAGCACGCAACGCGTACCGGCCGATACGACGTGTTCCAGAAGTACACCGACGAGGTGGACCGGCTCGCTCGCGAAGGCGGTGCACTGCGCGGTCTGTTCGAGTTCAAGGACGGTGTCAGGCCGCCGGTTCCGCTCGACGAGGTGGAATCGGTCGAGTCGATCGTCACGCGGTTCAACACCGGCGCGATGAGCTACGGATCGATCTCCGCCGAGGCGCACGAGACGATGGCCGTCGCGATGAACAATCTCGGCGGACGGTCCAACTCGGGTGAGGGCGGCGAGGACGTCGACCGGCTCTACGACCCGACGCGGCGCAGTGCCGTCAAGCAGGTCGCCAGTGGTCGGTTCGGTGTCACCAGCGACTACCTGGTCAATGCCACGGACATTCAGATCAAGATGGCGCAGGGTGCCAAGCCGGGCGAGGGCGGTCAGCTGCCCGGCTACAAGGTGTATCCGTGGGTGGCCAAGACCCGACATTCGACGCCCGGTGTCGGCCTCATCTCGCCGCCCCCGCACCACGACATCTACTCGATCGAGGATCTCGCACAGCTGATCCACGATCTCAAGAACGCCAACGAGAAGGCTCGCGTACACGTCAAACTCGTCAGTTCCGTCGGCGTCGGCACGGTGGCGACGGGCGTGAGCAAGGCACACGCCGATGTCGTCCTGATCTCCGGATACGACGGCGGAACCGGTGCTGCGCCGTTGACATCGCTCAAGCATGCAGGCGCTCCGTGGGAGATCGGCCTCGCCGACGCCCAGCAGACGCTGGTGCTCAACGGCCTACGCGATCGCATCACGGTGCAGTGCGACGGCGGCATGCGCACCGGACGCGACGTCATCGTTGCGGCGCTGCTCGGCGCGGAGGAGTTCGGGTTCTCGACGGCCCCGCTGATCGTGGCGGGATGCATCATGATGCGCGTCTGCCACCTCGACACCTGCCCGGTCGGTGTCGCGACGCAGAACCCGGAGCTGCGCAAGCGGTTCACCGGCAAGCCCGAGTTCCTCGAGGACTTCTTCAAGTTCATCGCCGAGGATGTGCGAAAGTACCTCGCGCAGCTCGGTTTCCGGAGTATCGACGAGGCGGTCGGTCACGCCGACGTGCTCGAGACGGCAGCCGGAGTGGCGCACTGGAAGAGCAAGGGACTCGATCTCGCGCCGATCTTCGCGATGCCCGTCGACCGACACGGTGCCCCGATGACGCAGCGTCGACGTCTCCGAGCGCAGGATCACGGTCTGGATCTCGCGCTGGATCGGACGCTGATCCAACTGGCCGAGGGAGCGCTCGAGGACGCCCATCCGGTGAAGCTCGAGCTGCCGGTACGCAACGTCAATCGCACGGTCGGAACGCTCCTGGGGTCCGAGGTCACCCGGCGCTACGGCGCGGTCGGGTTGCCGGACGACACCATTCGCATCGCGTTCACCGGATCCGCCGGTCAGTCTCTCGGGGCCTTCCTGCCGCCGGGGATCACGATCGACCTGGTCGGTGACGCGAACGACTATGTCGGTAAGGGATTGTCGGGCGGCCGAATAGTCGTGCGGCCCGCTGACGATGCGCCGTTCGTCGCAGAGGACAACGTGATCGCAGGAAACACGATTCTCTACGGTGCCACCTCGGGTGAGGTGTACCTGCGCGGTAAGGCAGGGGAGCGGTTCGCGGTCCGTAACTCGGGAGCGATCGCGGTGAACGAGGGCGTAGGCGACCACGCGTTCGAGTACATGACCGGCGGTCGTGTCGTGGTGCTCGGGCCCACCGGTCGCAACATGGCGGCGGGTATGTCCGGCGGCATCGCGTTCGTCCTCGGTCTCGATCCGGCGGACGTGAACATGGCGATGGTCGAACTGCAGGTGCCCAACCCGGACGATCTGGTGTGGCTGCGTGAGACCGTCGAGAATCATCAGCGCTGGACCGGTTCTACCGTCGCGACCTCGTTGCTGGCCGACTGGCCCCGCAGGTCCGCGTTGTTCACCAAAGTCATGCCCGTCGACTACCAGCGAGTGCTGGAAGCGACAAGAATGGCGCGCGCCGAAGGGCGCGACGTCGATGCTGCGATCATGGAGGCTGCACGTGCTGATCCACAGGGATTTCTGAAAGTCGTCAAGCGCGAGGCCGTCAAGCGTCCGATCGGCGAGCGCGTCAAGGACTGGAACGAGGTGTACTCGCACCAGCCCACGAGCGAGCGTGCCGCCGAGGTCTCCGATCAGGCGCGTCGCTGCATGGACTGCGGTATCCCGTTCTGCCACTCGGGAACTGCGGGCTGCCCGTTGGGAAATCTGATTCCCGAGTGGAACGACCTGGTGCGCCGCGGCCGCTGGGATGCGGCCAGCGACCGACTGCATGCGACCAACAATTTTCCGGAGTTCACCGGTCGGGTGTGCCCGGCCCCGTGTGAGTCGGCGTGTGTGCTGTCGATCTCCGAGGCGGCCACCGGCGGAAGCGTGACGATCAAGCGGGTCGAGCAGACCATCGCGGACCTGGCCTGGGAGGACGGCTGCATCGTTCCGCAGCCGCCGACGATCACCACCGGCAAGCGGGTCGCGGTCGTCGGATCCGGTCCTGCGGGATTGGCTGCGGCGCAACAGCTCACCCGCGCCGGGCACGACGTCACCGTGTACGAGCGAGACGATCGTCTCGGCGGACTGCTCCGCTACGGCATCCCCGAGTTCAAGCTCGAGAAGTCCGTGCTCGATCAGCGCCTCATGCAGATGCGCGCCGAGGGAACACATTTCGTCACCGACTGCGAGGTCGGCATCGACTTCACCGTCGAGCAACTACGCGAATCGTTCGACGCAGTCGTTCTCGCGGTCGGCGCTCTGCGGGCCCGTGACAATGCCGAGGTCATCGGTCGCGAGCTCGACGGTATCCACCTGGCCATGGAGCATCTGGTGCCGTCGAACAAGGAATGCGAGGGCGACGGTCCCACCTCCATCTCCGCTGCGGACAAGCATGTGGTCATCATCGGCGGTGGCGATACCGGAGCAGACTGCCTGGGAACGGCTCACCGACAGGGTGCTGCGTCGGTGACGCAGCTCGACTACAACCCTGCGCTGCCCGGGGCTCGCGACGAAAGTCTCTCGCCGTGGCCGTCGTGGCCGCTGGTGCTGCGCACCTCACCCGCGCACGCGGAGGGTGGCGTCGTGCGTCATCAGGTCGCCGTCCAGCGATTCCTCGGTGACGAGCGCGGGCACGTTCGCGCGATGGTGCTCGCCGAGGTGGAGGTGCAGCGCGACGCGGACGGTCGACGCATCGTCACGCCCATCGGGGAGGAGATCGAATTGCCCTGTGATCTGGCGTTGTTCGCCATCGGTTTCGAGGGCGTCGAGCACGGTCCTTTACTCGACGAGTACGGACTCACGTTGACCAAGCGGGGCGCACTCTCGTGTGGTCCCGATTGGCAGACCACGGCACCCGGGGTGTTCGTGTGCGGGGATGCGCATCGCGGTGCATCGCTGGTCGTGTGGGCGATCGCGGAGGGTCGTTCGGCGGCCAACGGTGTCGATGCTTTCCTCACCGGGCACTCGGAATTGCCGTCGCCGGTACACCCGACTGCACTGCCCCTGGCGGTCGTGTGACCCCCGTCTCTGAACCGGTACAGACCGTCCCAGCAGCAGGGTAGCGTGGCTACCGATCGGTAGTATTCGGGTGGATGCGTCTGCGATAGAGAACGCGGCGTCCAGCGGCTAGGCTCGCTTTCGTGAGCCGACGTACTAAGATTGTCTGCACCCTTGGACCCGCAACCGCAACCACAGAGCGCATCCGCGAACTCGTCGAGAGTGGAATGGATGTCGCACGACTGAACTTCAGCCATGGTGATCACCCCGATCATCAGGCCAACTACGAGAGGGTTCGAGCAGCATCGGACGCCACCGGCAAAGCCGTGGGCATTCTGGCCGATCTGCAGGGACCGAAGATTCGTCTCGGGCGTTTCGCCGAGGGCTCGACCACCTGGGCGGCCGGCGAGCTGATCCGAATCACCGTCGAAGATTGCGAGGGCACTCACGACCGGGTGTCGACCACCTACAAGGAGCTGGCCCAGGACGCCAAGGAAGGCGATCGCCTGCTCGTCGACGACGGCAAGGTCGGCCTCGTGGTCACCGGCGTCGAAGGCAACGACGTACTGTGCCGTGTCACCGAAGGTGGGCCGGTCAGCAACAACAAGGGTGTGTCCCTGCCGGGCATGGACGTGTCCGTTCCCGCCATGAGCGAGAAGGACATCGCCGACCTCGAGTTCGCCCTCGCTCTGGGATGCGACTTCATCGCGCTGTCGTTCGTGCGCTCTCCCGCGGACGTCGAACTCGTCCACGCAGTGATGGACCGCGTCGGCCGCCGAGTTCCTGTCATCGCCAAGCTCGAGAAGCCCGAGGCCGTCGACAACCTCGAGGCCATCGTGCTCGCCTTCGACGCGATCATGGTCGCCCGTGGTGACCTCGGCGTCGAGCTGCCCCTCGAGCAGGTGCCGCTGGTGCAGAAGCGCGCCATCCAGATCGCCCGCGCCAACGCCAAGCCCGTTATCGTCGCGACCCAGATGCTCGAATCGATGATCGAGAACTCCCGCCCGACCCGCGCCGAGGCGTCCGACGTCGCCAACGCCGTGCTCGACGGTACCGACGCGGTCATGCTCTCCGGTGAGACCTCGGTGGGTAAGTACGTGATGGAAACCGTTCGGACCATGGCCCGCATCGTCGAGACGGTCGAGACCGAGGGTGACAGTGTTCCTCCGCTGACGCACGTCCCGCGCACCAAGCGTGGCGTCATCTCCTACGCCGCTCGTGACATCGGCGAGCGCCTGGACGCGAAGGCACTCGTGGCGTTCACTCAGTCGGGTGACACCGTTCGACGGTTGGCTCGTCTGCACACCAAGCTTCCGTTGCTCGCCTTCACCTCCATCTCCGAGGTCCGCAGCCAATTGTCGCTGAGCTGGGGAACCGAAACGTTCCTGGTCCCGGATGTGGGTTCCACGGACGCGATGGTCAAGGAGGTGGACCGGGCGCTGCTCGAGCTGGGTCGATACAGCAAGGGCGATCAGGTCGTGATCGTGGCCGGTGCCCCTCCCGGCACAGTAGGCTCGACCAACTTGATCCATGTGCACCGAATCGGAGAAGAGGACCGGTAAGTGGTCGAAGCGGGGGGGAACCGGCGTCAGCGAAAGCGCGTCGAGCAGTACAGCGGTGAAGACCGATCTCGAGACGCTCCTCGATCTCCTCGCACTGGAGGAGATCGAGGAGGACGTGTTCGTCGGCGTTCACCCCGAGCAGGTGGGCAGCCGTACGTTCGGGGGGCAGCTCGTTGCTCAAGGCCTGATCGCGGCCGGCCGCACCGTCTCCGGTACCTCGCGGGACGTGCATGCGATCAATGCGCACTTCATCCGCGGCGGCGACGTCAAGAAGCCCATCGAGTACCGGGTATCTCGGCAACGTGACGGGCGCGCTTTCGCCAACCGTCAGGTCACCGCACTGCAGGACGGCAACGAGCTGTTCGTCATGCTCGCCGCCTTCCAGGATTTCGGTAAGGGGCTAGAGCACAGCGTGGAGGTGCCCGAGGTTCCGTACCCCGACGCACTGCCACCGCTCGGCGATCACTTCGTCGGGTACGAGGACCGCCTGCAGATGTTCGTCGACGCCCTCAAGCCGATCGACATGCGCTACGCGAACGATCCGGCGTGGATCATGCACGGCACCGGCGAGAAGCTCAACCACAATCGGGTCTGGATGAAAGCCGACGGCGATCTGCCCGACGCTCGATCTTTCACGCCGCGACCATGGGCTACGCGTCGGACACCACGGTGCTCGACTCGATCATCACCACCCACGGTCTGTCCTGGGGACTCGATCGCATCGTTGCGGCGACGGTCAACCATTCCATCTGGTTCCACCGCCCGTTCCGATTCGACGAGTGGGCTCTCTACGCCACCGAATCACCGGTCGCGGCCGGGTCCCGTGGCCTGGCCACCGGACGGTTCTTCTCGATGGACGGCCAGCTGCTGGCCACCGTCGTGCAGGAAGGTCTCATTCGGCACTTCCCGAAGCGGGAGCGGGCCTGAGGGCAGTCGACCACGCCTGCGTCTTCGCGGCGAGATCGAGCGAGGCGAGCGCAGGGCTGGTCGACGGTAGTCGAGTGAACGTCACGTGGGGCGTCACCGTCTTCACGTGGCGACGGTAGCTCTCGGCGGCCTTGGCTCCGTTGAAGAACACCCTGTCGATGCCGGGGTTCTCGTCGAACATCTTCTCGAAATCGTTTGTCTCGATGGAGGATTCAACGATCGCCGAATCCAGGCTTCCCTCTCGCGTGCACAGCTTCAGCACATCCCACACCGCGACGCCATGGCTGCGCAGACGCTCGGTGCGTTCGGCGTAGAGAAGTTCCGGGCCCGCACCGAACAGCGTTCCCATGATCGGCCAGAACGCATTTCGCGGGTGCGCGTAGTACTGCTGCGCGGCCAGTGACGCCACACCGGGCATGGAGCCCAGGATCAAGGTGGTTGCGCCTCGGCCGAGAATCGGTGCGAAGCTGTGCACGACGTTCATGACAGCGATTACAGCAAATCCCCGCGGACGCACCGGACGGGGGACCACAATGGAGGTCATGTTGGATCCACGCGTACTCGACAACAACGAACTCGAAGCCGAACTCGCCGCACTGCGTCGAGGTCGTGACGCCGCGATGGACGAAGGCGCGCGGGATGTCTCGACTGCCGACACCGACCACCTCATTGCGCGGTTCGAGGAAGAAATCCGCAAGCGGCACCAGGATTCGGTGTCCGATCAGCCCAGTGCCGATCTGCCCTGACCGAGGATCAGAACGGCGCAGGCGGCAGTCGCGGCGACCGTCCTGACGTTGTTCCATCGCGTCCATTTCTCGCGGAAGTTCTGCCAGGCCTCGGCACCCGCTGCGCTGCCGGGATCCACACCGGCCAAGGCGTCGTTGAGGGGGACGTTCGCAACGGCCGTGATCGCGAAGCTTCCGAGAACGTAGAGAACGGCTCCGCTCACGACGAGCACGGGTGAACCCCCACCGGCCGATAGGGTGAGAATCGCTGCGAGAGTGCAGGATCCGGCCGTTCCGAAAAACAAGCCGAGAAACACCGGATCGATAATCGCCTTATTGAAGCGCTGCATCGCGGCGATCGCGTCGGGCACCGGCAGTGTTGCCAGGCCGGGGAGCACGCTGATGGAGAAGGCGAGCAGCACTCCTGCCACCAGCCCGCATCCGACGGCGGCAACGGCGGTGGTGACCGCGAGCATTCGGTCCAGCACGGTGGTTCCCTTCGGTCGGCTATGTCCTGTTCTCCACTGTGGCCTCGAGAAGCTGGATGGACAATGCCCGAAAGGCCGCATTCGATGTCCGATCGTCCAACTCGTGAGACGATCGGGGCATGCGCGGCGCGGATCCCTGGAAGTCGTCCGACCCCCTGGGTGAAGCGCTGCACTTTCTACGGATGACCGGATCGTTCTACGTGCGCTCCGAGTTGAGCGGATCCTGGGGTCTCGCACTGCCCGCCATGGAGGATGCGCTGTGGTTTCACACGGTCGTCGACGGTGGCTGCGTGTTGTCGGTTCCCGGCGAGCCGACGCGTGAGTTGGTGCCCGGCGATTTCGCGTTGGTACCGCACGGGCGAGGGCACGTGCTGACCGCAGGCGTCGACGCGTCTGTTCGTGCGACGAGCGTCCACGACCTCGCGCACGAGTACGTCAGCGATCGCTACGCGGTGATCACTCACGATGCGGGCGGTGCCGGCAGGGTTGCGACTCTCGTCTGCGGGGCGGTGCGACTGGATCATCCGGCAGCGCAGAAGCTCGTTCGCCTGCTGCCCGCGCTGGTGGTGGTCGACGTCGATCCCGGCCCGAGGCAATCGAGGATGCAGAACATTCTGGCCATGGTCGCGGACGAAGCGCGCGTGCTCGAGCCCGGGGGAGAAGCGGTGATCACCCGGCTGTCCGACATTCTGGTGATCCACGCGTTGCGGTCGTGGATCGCGAACACGCCGGGCGCGCAGTCGGGTTGGCTCGGAGCATTGCAGGACGATCGGATCGGAACGGCGTTGGCGCTGATCCATCGACACCCTCACGAGCGGTGGACCGTTGCGGATTTGGCGTCGAGGGTGAACATGTCCCGTTCGGCGTTCTCGGCACGTTTCACCGAGCTGGTCGGCGACTCCGCGATGAGCTATCTGGCAACGTGGCGGATGCAGGTCGCATACGAGACGTTGCGATCCGAGGACGTGGTGTTGGCCGAATTGGCCCGGCGCAGTGGGTATCTGTCGGAGGCCGCGTTCGGTAAGGCCTTCAAGCGCGCGACGGGCGTCTCCCCGGGACGTGTGCGTCGCCGAGAAGCGGTGTCGATGGCCGGTCAGTCGAGCAGGTGACGGAGATAGCTGTTCGGGTCGTCGAGGTAGCGACGCCAGTGCTGTACCAATTCGAGTTCGTCCCAGGTACTTCGGCGTAGACCGTGTTCGCCGACTTCGACGATGTCCGCACCGGGGGTCGACGCCAGAATCGGTGAGTGCGTGGCGCAGACGATCTGTGCGCCCTCGTCGCCCAGCTCGGACATCAGTGCAACGAGCTGCAGGCTCGCGGTGAACGACAGGGCCGATTCCGGCTCGTCCAGAACGTAGAAGCCGGGTTCGGCCAACATCGCACCGAACATGGTAAGGAACCCTTCGCCGTGACTCATCTCGGCGGTGTTCTCGTCCCAGAAACCCGGCACGCCGCCGAGCTTTTCGGCCATGTCGAACGCGGTCTCGGCGCGCAGGAAGAAGCCGCGCTTGTTCAGTCGTGGGCCACGAAGCATTCGAGCGCCCTGCGGAGTGGTTTCCAACTCCAGCACCTCACCGAGGGCACTGGTCACCTCGTCGAGTCGACGGGATTGCTGCGCCGCCCGCCCGCCGCGGGCATCGATTCCGAAACCCTCGGCGATCGCCTCGACGAGGGTCGATTTACCGGAACCGTTGTCGCCGACCAGAATTGTGACCGGTGCGAGGAACTCGAGTCCGTCGCGAGCGAGGTCGGCGACGGCAGGCACGGTGAAGGGCCAGTCCGATCCGACATCGTCGGCGTGGACGTAGGCACGTTCTACGAACATGATTCAGGCAGTGACCAGGCGATCGACGTAACCGGTCTCGTGGGTGGAATCGGCGCTGCAGGTGTAGTAGACCCACTGCGCAGACTGGTCCGCCGAATCCCCGAACCGATGGTCGACCTTCGCTGCGCACAAACTGCCCGCACTGGTGTCATGGCAACGAAGACTGCTGGGTATGTACATCACTCCACTGTAGGCGCGATCGACGGAGACGATTACCGACGTCGCGAACGGAGCTACATTCACGTGGTGCCCTCGGTGAGACTCGAACTCTAATCCGGCGTTTCGCTGACATTGGCCTTGGTCGACAACACACGCGCTGACGTGCACTTTCGAGGCAACCCCGAGTGAGTCCGTGTGAGCACTCATGACATCACGATGTGGTCAGAATGTGGTCACCGAGGGGTGAATCGAACGGTCGTTCTGATGCATCAGAACTCGGGTCGCATCTCGGGCGGAAGCGACGCGTCGAACTCAGCTTTCGGGCGAATACGCAACTGCCGCATAGTGGGTGCTGTCCATCCCTCGTCGCGCAGTTGTGAACCCCACGCGTCGACCCACCACGGCAGGATGGCGAGGACGTCCTTGACTGAACGATCGTCCGGCCACGTCGAAAACTCGACGCCGAACTTACGCAGCGCGAACAGACCACGATTCACGTACTGCAGACCGGCCAGCACCGCTCGTGCCTCTTGCTCGGTAATGGTGACGGTTCGTCGTTCGTGTCTCGCCCACCCACCGTCTGTCGACATCTCGTCGGGTTCTTTGTAGGCCACTCGCAGGATCGTCGCTGTCTGGTTGGGAGTTACGCCCTCCATCGACTTGAAATGGAGCATATGTCCGAGATCGTCTCGCATGGCCTTCGCGCGCTTGACCTCGTCGGTCCACATCGTGTCGTTGGGTAAGACCAGGTTGAGATTCTTTGCCATCCGGCGCATATCTCGTGCGACATTTTCACCATCCGGGTGTACGAACGGTGCGGTCGTCGGCGGTGTCTCGGCAGTCGCGTACCGCAGGAATCGGATCTCTTCAATGGCCGTCTCCCACGCGCCCGAAACCTGCCAGAGCAGTCTTTCGAACACAGGTGACGGGACGAAAAGTAGTTGCTCTGCTCGTTGGTTGGCTTCGATCGTCCGCCTCACCTCGTTAGCAGTCTTCAGTAGGCGCTCGTCACTATCACCGTTATCGGGGGCAATCATCAGATGAGTCAAGCACGCCGACTGGTCAGTCGTAGGGCAGGTGCACGGTGAACGATCCCGGTGCATCGCCGCATCGGATAGCGGCTCGGACCATCCGATCGTGACGCTCGTCGCCGTCCATCCCGAGCGCGGCTCGGACGGTTCTGTCGTCCAGTCGCCCGTCCACGAACAGCGCGCCCGCCAGCTTCGTGATCGAGGACCAGCAGGTTTCGAGCTGGTTCTCGATCTCACGCGGCAGACCTCGGTCGCTCCGAACAACGTCGTCGCAGTCCGAGGCGTTCGACGCCAGCAACGCCAGGACATGCTGGAGTCGGGGGCTTTCGCCGTGTCGCCACCGTGATTCTGCCCATGGTCCGGCGTAGCTGACTTCACGTTCCCGACCCTTCGGAACATCGGTGTGCCAGCATTCGCCCGGCGTGTCGGGGTCGTCGTCATTGAGCTTGACTTCGGCGATCTGACCGCCAGCAAGGATCACCTGCACCGCGTGTCCAGCTTCGTGCACCGCGACCTCGATACGGCGGTGTTCGGCGGGCGATAGGTCGGAGAGCTTCACGTGTGTTGTCCGTTCTGAAAAGTGGGAGTGAGCGAGGGTGTCCGGCTCGGTCGGCCCGCAGCCAGCACCGAGCCGGACATCCTCAGTGAGCAGCGGGACCCGGCGTTCCGCTGCTCTCGCAGTCAAGCTTTCGGCGCTTCTTACGCATCGCGGCGCGTCGATGCTTCGCCGTCTTTCCCGAGTAGTGCTGACAGGACGGGCAGCGCCATGGGTGCACGACGTTCGGGTCGCTGGTCGTTGCCGTGCAGCAGGTGCACGCGACCTCAACACGGCACCCGGCGCAGCGCCACCGACCCGGAACGGCGTCAGGATTCGAGGTGGCGGCACCGCAGCTCGTGCAGTCGGCAGCCATCACGCGCCCTCGGCCTCGATCAGGTTCGGGGACCAGCTCTGCCGTCCGCTTTGCGCCGCTCGGACGTAATCCGCACCGAGTTTGGTCGTCGGAGCTGGCGTCGGATCGAGACCGAGCTGCGTCGGGCTCTGCCGAGCATGGTCGTAGGTTCCGAGACTGCCGGATGCGTTCTTCACGACGTGACTCCAAGTTCTTCCAGTTGGTCCTCGACAGAGGGGGCCGGGACAGGGCGGGTGGAGTGGAACAGCTCGCGGTCGGCAGCTCGGCGGTCTAGTCGGCGTTCGAGGCTCAGAGCGCGGCGGTCGACTTCTCGGAGCGCGGCCTCGACCGACTCGGACACCGACACGTCCACTTTCTCGGGTGGCAACGCGCGGCCCAGCAGGTCGGACAGCGGCCCAGATACGGGCGCTGCCAGCTCGACGAGTGCCTCGGCCCAGGCACCAGACGCCAGGTCTGCCTCGGTGATCTCGGGCCGCTGTCCGGCTCGGTGGCTGCGCAGCAGATCCAACGCTCGGCGTCGGTCTTCCTCGCTGAGGTGCGCGGTGCGGCGCTGATCGTCACCGTTGCCGGTCAGATGGTCCAGTTCGCGAACGCATCCAAGCACCGCATCGGCCAGTTCGTCCACCATCTCGGCATACGCCTCGGAACCGGGTCGTGTGCGATCCGAGCTGTCAGCGGCGCAACGATTGCCGAGATTTCGTCACTCAGGCTGAACTCCGCACGGAGGACGTTCGGCAGCCATCGCCGACGCCGCAGACGTTGCGCGTGCTGTTCGAGCTTCGGTCGCTCGGTGCTCAGTTCTAATCTACGTCGGCGAAACGGCTTCATCGGATGCTCCTCGGCGCTCGGTGTTCGCTTCATGGTGAGCAAGCTACTCGGGCACCGTGCAAAGGATGTCCGTCGTTACTCGACGGGATGGAACGGGCACTCGCCGCGCGCGTAGTTCACTTGTCCTGCAACGGTATCGGCGAAGTGCACGACGAGACCGCCGCACTGCCCACACTTCGTATACCGGTCCTGACGAATCACGTCGAGCAGGAACAACACCGCCTCGCGGTCCGATAAGTGGTCGAGTGCCTGTGCGGCCTCGGTGTCGTCGAACGGGTCGCCTGTGCACTTGGTGCACGAGCACCCGGCCGGGTCGGCGGTGCCGATGAGTCGGCGGGCCAGCAATGCGCGACCTTGCTGGGCGAGGGTTCCGTCGGGGTCGTCGTGCTCGCACCCATCGACCGGGCACGGCGGGTGTGGGCCGCGGGGAATGCAGGTCATGCGAATCTCCTACGTCGTGAGAGCGCCGCGTCGAGCGGAGTGACTGTAGCGCCGCGTGAGCCCTCCATCGACCGAAACGGGTTGGCGAGGGTCATTCCTTGCTGCCCGGCTGCGTGGCTCAGCACATCGTGAGAGACCACGAGTGCCGCGAGTGAGTCCGGTTGATGCTGTCCCACTTGCCAATTCGCCGCCAACTTCTCCAGCTCTGCCAGGGTGCCGACGACGCGGCACGTGCCGACTTCGAGCGCTTGGACAAGCGCAGACGACCGGGCGACCGAGTCACCGCCGCCGCGCCCCGATCCTCGCGGGGGCCAGCTCGTCACGCGTATGTGCCGGTCAACCTCGGCTCTGCGCAGCCGGTCGCGGACGACGGCGATGTATGTCTCTCTCGCGCTGAATCCCTCGATCGCGATCTCGGATGCGCCGACTTCGACAGCCAGGTCGACCGCTGCCCTCGCCCACGCCTCGGAGGTCATCGGCCGCGACCGGTCACGCAGGACCGCGACCACGCCGTCACTATCGACGCACGCGGCGACTAAGCCGCACGCGTCACCGCGGCCACTATCGGACGGGTCGACCCCGACGACCGTGAATGCCGGGCTAGCTGGCGGTGTGGACAGACGCCAGGCGTCGAACCATTCGCGACGGACCAAGCCGCCCTCGGGCGGAGTTGGTACGCCCTGGTAGAGCGCGTTCCAGGTTCTTTCGCCCGAGGTTCGCCGCGCCGCCGCGTAGTGATCCGGTGTGTACCCGAGTGCGCTGGTCATCGCGACGCCGCTCTGTTCACGCCCGAGTGCGTCGGGGACACCGCTCGCAGACACGGCGGGGATGTTCGTTCGGGTCCACACGTCGGGCTCGGCAGATAGCAACTCGCCCGCGAGGTCGGACTCGTGCCACCGCGTCATCACAATCAGAACCGAGCCACCCGGATGCACTCGGGTCGCGAGCGTGCTCCTGTATTCGTTGATCACTCGTCGGCGGTGGGCTGCCGAGTCGGCCTCGGCGGCATCTTTGACAGGGTCGTCGATTATCAGCAGGTCTGCACCGAATCCCGTTACGCCGCTGTTGATTCCGGTAGCAAGCAAGCCGCCGTCATGGCCGTCGACCCGCCACCGTCCGACCGCTGTCTTGTCGGGGGATAGCCGGATGCCGAGCACGGCGGCGTGTTCGTTTATGAGCTGTCGCGCTTCGCGGCTGTGTGCCTGCGCCAGCTCGTCGGAGTACGACACGAGCACGATCTGACGGTTGGGATTGTCGGCGAGTGCCCACACCACGGTCCAGACCGCGAGCAGTCGACTCTTTCCCGTCCGAGGCGGCGTGCTCACGATGTCGCGCTGGTCGGGCTCCATCACCGACCGGCGCGCGACGTCACTCAGCAGAGCGATCGTCGGCGTGACGACGAACCTCGGATCGAGCCGCGCTGCCAACTCGGCCGGTGTGGACGGCTTGACCTGGTTGCGTCGAGCGGACAGCTCGCGGGCCGCGACCAGTGTCCGCACCGTGACGGCGTCGGTCACTTACCCGCGAGCAGGTCGCCCGCGGCCGATGACGCGATCGACGAGTTAGATTCGAGCACCTCGGCGAGCTTGACCAGCTTCGTTGCCTGTGCTCGGAGTTGCGCGGCTACCGCTCGGTCGCGGCCTGCGATCTCGCACAGTTGGCCGGTGCAATCCGTCGTGGTGTCGTCCAGCGCGGGGGTCTGAAAAGGCATCACTTCGCTCCTCGGAGTCGGTCGAGCATCTTCTCGGCCGTCGCCGGGGCGAGCGCACCTCGGGTGATCTCACGTCGGAAGAAGCGCTCGCATCGGTGCCAGCTCAGCGCAGCGCGCGCTTCCACCACGCGGGGGGGTGTCGACCTCGCCTCGGCTCGCGAGAACGGCCAGGGTCGCGCGCCAGCTCTCCATCGTTCGGGACCGCGGGTCGACGGGCTGTGTAGTTTCCATGCCCGCACCATAAGTTACGGGCGTGCAGAGTGGCTTGGGCGTCGAGATGAATTGCGCCGCATTAACACTCGGGTCTAGCGGATGGACAGCATTGCCCCCGCGTATGCCAGGACGATTCCGAAAAATAGGAGTATCGGGCCGACCCACGTCTTCCATCGTTTCGGGACTTCGACCTCGGCGAGCAGGTAGGTAACGATGTGATGCGTCGCCATCTCGGCCTTGCTCGCCCGGAAGCCGATTTCGACGTTCGGCCTGATCATGGCGGCGTAGATCTCGTCGCCGTTCGCAGCTTCGAGCGCTTCGCTCTCGGAGTCGTCTTGCAGCTCCCTATGGACCTTCTCGATCATGTTGATGTTCTTGGTGAAACGCCGGGCCGCACCGTGTCGCGTCATCAGATCACGGACCACAAGCGCAACGCCTGCCAGCTGCGCTACCAATCCGACCGTCAACACGCAGCGGATGCCCACATTGGAGCTGAGAAAATCGATCACGCGGCTATCCAAGCACCCGAGGCTCCGCCGAGCTATCTCGATCGCCCTCTGAGCCGGATCTCTACCCAGACTTCCAATCGGGGTTCGGACGGTACCTTTATGGCTTGTACTTCCAACCGTTCTTCTGTGCCCGAGCAACAAGGGTTTTGGCGACCAGCGTGTAGGCACCCTTGTCGGACGGCGGCAGCTCGTTGTAGTCAATGTGGCCGTGGTCGTCGGGACGAGAGCTGTTCATTGAGTCGTCCCATACGGTCAGGGGCTGTCGACTCGAATCGCCGCTCGGGGATTTGATCTCGACCGATTCGACCTCACTCAAGTCGAGTCCGAGAACTCCAACAGGAGCGATGTACGGCCTACCGTTGTCCTCGCAGCGGCGTCTGACTGCGTCGGCCCGATCGCGATATGCCTGCTCAGCCGATGTCGCCGCGCCGCGAGCAATGGACAGCCGATTCGAGTCTTTTTTTGTCGGCTGTGCTGAGTTTGAACGCCTCGAAATTGACTACGTCTGCGGTCACCCATTGATGGATGATCGGTCGAAGCAACTGCGCGGAAGGGTCGGTCATTCGCTCGCGACGGAACTCAGGATCCTCGGTCATTTCTTTCCGTCCGCTGACAACCACGAGTCCAAGGCATCGGTCAACTCGGACACCTCGGCAGGAATCGTTTCGTCATTGAATGTGCCCGCATCGGTGTCCGCGGTGTGGACGTATATTGCTCCGTCTGGCTCGACCTCGATCGAGAGCTGGTTCTCATTCCCGGACCAGTAAAAACGAATCCCGCCCTCTTCCGTCGGGAAGACGGTGCTTGTGAGGTTTCCGAGAGCGAGCATTGATTCGATCACCATTTGGCCTCGCTGGATTACAGAGTCGGAAATTGGTTCTCCTGCCTCACCGTCCATCCAACCTTCGTCAAGGTCGGCGAGCGCCGTTAGTGCTTCGCGAGCGAGTCGCGCGTCCTCGGTAACGTTCACGACAGCGAGCGTGGTGACTGAAGCTAGTTTGGTCAGGCGACCATCTGCGTTGAAGTCGCCGATGCCCTCGGCGTGACACTTGAACAGCTGCTGTGCCGGGTCGATGCTGACCGAAACCTCAGTGCCGTAGTAGGGGACTGCTACATCTCTTTTGTGTTCACGGTCGCGCACGATCAGTCGGCCGGACATGACGTGGAAGTCGACGACTCGACCCTCTACGACGACGGCGCGTTTGGTTTCGACGTCGAGACCCTCGATTGCGGTGGTCCGCGTCGACGGGGTGTAGCGGGAGACCGACTCCCAATCGACGCGGTTAGTGGCAGCAACTTGGATCGTGTCGCCGCGGTCCATCGTTTGCCCGAGCTTCTTGACTTTGTTCGCTTCAATGCGCCTAATGTCGGCCGGGATCTGGCCCTCACCGGACAGGGCGTATTCGATAAATGCCTCGACCGTAAGCAGGGCGCGACTGTAATCCTGTTTGAGTTCATCCTCGGCGAACAGATCAGCGAGGCCGGGGTCAAGGTCATATTCGAGCAACGGCACAGCGGAACCGTCACCGATCTTCTCGACGAGTCGTAGCGCGATTCTGTCGTCGTAATTATTAGGAATGCGTTTGCTGTTTGGGTGGCGATCGCGCCAATACAGCCTCACGAGTGATCGGAGGATGTCCTCAAGGGCTGCGACCTCGACCAATGACTCGGCGGGCATGCCTTTCGCGTGGAACCGCGAGCCGCTGAGGCGCATCGCCGCTATGACGCGGGATTGCTCGGAGTCGTGGGTCACAGACGCGAGGCTATCTGAACGTCCCAGACTTACTACACGGAACCCATGGCGGTAGCCGTGCCATCCATTCGATTGACTGACGCGCGCTTGTGGATCCGAGAGACGGTGTTTGGGAACCATCGCGAGCCGCCTTGGCCGGTCGGCGTCCCGTCGTCGTTGAGTCCGTCGGCAATGCGTTGCCAGGTCGCGCCGCCTGCGCGCTCGGCTGTGATCCGATCGACGACGGTCAGCGGAACGGACAGCGGTCGGCCCAGCCGGACGCCTTGTGCTTTCCTGACGGCAAGCGCGGCCTTGGTCCGGTCGCTGATGAGCGATCGCTCCAGCTCGCTACGCCGCCCATAATCGCCGTCGTGAATCGACCGCTGCCGTGCTGGTGTCGATGGTCTGGTCGACGGCGACCACGACGCCGCCTGCGCGCTCGACGCGGTCGATGACGTCGAGCAGTGCTCGCAGGTTGCGAGCGAGGCGATCGGACTTGGCGACCACGAGTATCGCGGCGGTGCCGGACTCGATCGCCTCGATTGCGCCCACGAGACCCGGCCGCGCGTCGACTGCCTTGGACCCCGACACGCCCTCGTCGGCGAACGTCTCGACGAGAGTCCAGCCGCGCCTCTCGATCTCGCCCGAGACAGCCGACCGCTGCGCATCGAGACCAGCGCCGGACGTTGCTTGCTCGTCGGTGCTGACACGCAGATAAGTGACGACGGTGCCGACGTCCGCTTTGCGGCGACGAGTGCGAGGCGTGGTCATACTGTCATCCTATAACGCAAACGACCGTTTGGGTTAAAGAAACGTGGGATCAACTCCAGCGATGGTCTCCAGTGCCAACGCCGCGCCCTCGATCCGAGCCCGGTCGTCGCCGCTCGCCTCGATCTCGTCGGCGTCTATCGCGGCGAGGACTCGACGTAGCCGAGATGCCGTGTCAGCGAGGATCTCCGGGTCGGTCACGGCGTCGAGCTTGCTGGTGTCTGGTCGGCACGGCGACGGGCGACAGCGAGCCACTCGGACATCTCGTCGGGCGGCAGACCGTCGAGTGCGAGCACCTGCCGAGCGACCTCGACGTGCAGCGACCACAGTGGGTCGTCGGGGCCACGCACGACGCCGAACAGCGCGCGGCATTCCTCGGCGGCTACTCGGTCGAGATCGGCGGTCGCGATGCGTCCACCGTCGATGTCTTCGGCGACCGACAGTGCGGCTACGATCGCATCTCGCTTGGCGGTCATCCGACGATCTCTCCCTCGATGGTGCCGTCGATCTCCAGCAGTCGCTTTCGGGCGTCCGCGAGGATCGTGGTTGTGGATGGCTGGACAGTGACGGTGTGGTCGACGTTCACCTTGCCGAGTCCGTGGATGAACGCACGATGCTTTGCAATCCGATCACGTGCCCTGTCGACGGTGTCGCGGCCACCGACGTCGTCAGCGGGTACTTCCGCCGCCGCTGCCATGATGTATCGCTCGCGCTGCTGCAACTTCAATTCCTCCATTGCGAGCAAGTGGCCGACGTCGTTTCCCTCTGCCATGCGATCGACGTACTGACGCACCGACGCAGCCGCCGAGGAGGGGGACCGGTAGCCGAGCTGATCGGCGACGTGCTGCCACGTCGCGCCCGAGTTGCGTAGGTCGATCGCTTTACCGACGCGGTCCAGCGTCGCTGCGCGTGGTCGGTTCGTCATCGACGGCCTCCATTCTCGGTACGACGCACTTGGTTGTATTTGGTTATTAGACAGGGCGAGGGTGCAGGCAATCGGGGCTCGCCGCAGGTCAGCGGCAATCGTCCTCTCGGCTGCCCGATCTATCGAGCGACCATGCGATCCTCGGAGCTTCGCTCGTCGCTGTGGCGGTGTGGCGACGCTGCCACGGCTAAAACCACTGGTCACGGACGGTGTGGCGGTGTGGCGCTGTGGCGGTAGGGTGTGTTTTTCTCTCTGGCATTCAGTAAACGCGTGTACATACGGGAATTAAATTAATACACGTATATAAGTGTATTGTTCTGTGTTGCAATCACTTTCAATCGGAGCGGAAAAGACACACCCCCCGCCACAGCGCCACACCGCCAC
>NZ_BAOX01000030.1:0-27554 GCF_000813105.1 Rhodococcus sp. BS-15
CGGACCACGCACCGGAGCCAGGCGAGCGCGCTCGGCGGTGGACAGCAGGTCCACATCGCCGATCAGCAGATCCGGCTCGCTGGTCAGAGCGTCGAGCATCCGTACGAGGCGGCGGGCGAGCTGCGCCATGCTCGCGGCGTCGAACAGTTCTGTGACGTAGTCGAAAACGACTGCGGGAGTATCGGACTCGTCGACAGTGACGACCAGATCCATGCCGATCCCGTCCCTCGGCAGTGCGGACGGACCGAACCGGAGCGCTACCTGAGCAAGCGGGCTGTGCGATTCCGAGCCCGGCAGACCGAGGGCCACAGCGACGTCGTCGAACGACGTATGACCGTGCGCCATCGCAGCATCGAAGTCGATGCCGGAGGCATCGACGAACTCGGCGAACGAGTGGCGAACGTCGGGCCTGGTCCGGAGTACCACGGTGTTGTCGTCATCCGCGGGCACCGCGATCGACACGTCGTCGGTGTTCGCCAGTCGCGAAAGCAACACGGCGAGAGCGGATTCGAAGACCACGAACGGAGTCGTGGAACGTTCGGCCGCCAATCGAGCCACCCCGGACCACGATTCGGATCCGATGATCACCTCGTGGGATGCGCGAACGTGACCGATGTGCGAGGGGCGCGGTCGGTCGGTCGGAAGATCGAGGAGATCCGGGGCATCGGCGAGCCGATCGGTCCAGTAGGCGAGCTGGGCTGCGGCGCGACGCCGGCGTTGGCCTTCGCGTGCGCTGTCCGGATGTACGTCGAGAACGGCGACATCGGGCCCGGCCGCGATGAAGGATTCCACCATCTCCACGAAGCTCGAATGGTGCGCGGTGAGGTCGTCGTCGTCGTAGCGGTTGGGGTTGGCCCTGAAGTCGACGAACGTCCTGGCCGGAGAACCGCTCTGATACACGTTGACCAGAAGATCCTCGACCGGGCCCGAGGTCACGATGTTGAACTCGCCGACGATCGAGCCCAGGTTGATCTGCTGATGGAACAGCATCATGTTGACCATCGGGCCGGAAAGCTGTTTGTCGCTGCCCGAGGCCGCCAGCTCGCGCCGAATGTCCTCGATGCTGAAGCGCTGATGCCGCAGGGCACCCATCAGTTCGAGCTGCACCTGCTGTACCAGCTCGCCGACGGTCGCGTCCTGCGGCACGTGGATCGAAATGGGTGCGACGTTGACCAGCATTCCACCGGATCGGCGAAGCAGTGCGGTGGTGCGCGCGGACACCGGGATGTTGACCGAGACGTCCTCTCGCCCGGTCATTCGCGAGAGATAGCAGCCGAAGGCGGCGATGAACACCGCGGCCGCGGTTCCGCCCTTGGTCGCGTCGGACGCCTCGAGGTCGGCGACGACATCCTCGGGCAGAGCGACGCTGCGCAGTTTACTGGCGGCGATCGTGCGACCGGCCGTGTTGGACAGAGAAGCCCCGTCGTGGATGTCCGCGGCGCGAGCCGTCCAGTACTCCTTGTCGGACTCGAAGCGGGACGACGTCCGGTATTCCTGATCGAGCTCGTAGAGTCGGCGAAGCTCGGCCGCCTTGTTGGGGGCAGGCTCGACGTGTTCGACGGCCGCCGTGTACAGGGCTGCGGTTCGATTGACGAGCGTCATCGCACCGTAGCCGTCGAGAGCAACGTGGTGAATTTTGCTGTACCAGAGGTTGCGATCGTCCTCGACCTGGATGATCCAGCTCTCGACGAGGGGATCGTGTTCCATGTCGACCGGCTGCACGTAGTTCTCGTCGATCCAGTGCAGCGCCGAGGTCATGGGATCGTCTTCGCCGCGCAGATCCAGGTAGTGCACGGACTGGTCGATGGAGTGATCGACCATCTGGACCGGTTCGCCGTCCACCTCGGCAAGTCTGAGGTAGGCAGATTGGAATTCGTGTGCCGCGCGAGCCGTCGCGTCTTGGAGCACGGCGATGTCGAGGTTGCCGCGAAGGTCGACGTATTGTGCGATACAGACCGGGACGTCAGGGGCCAGCTGCTGGGCGAACCACATGCCACGCTGAGCGGACGACAGCGGGAAGCCGTTCTCGAAACCGGGGCCGGTCGGGGGCGTCTGAGACCCACCCGTAATTGCTGCGCGCATTCACTTGCCCTTCGGCGGCACGGTCACGGCGGCGAAGGCCGACGTCGAGTCGAACGACTCGGAGCCCTCGGTTCGGTTCGGACTGTCGAGCCGCGGCGGCCTGTGCGCGCGATTGAGCAATTCTGGCTTCCGTTCTGGTCTGCGTTCGTGTCGATTCACACACGTTCGGTGGTGATATGGCTGTGGATCAATTCGTCGCGCACTGCCGACCGGATTGAAACAGGGAGAGAACCCGGTTCTACCGAATGAAACAAACCGTGAGTTCAATGAATGAGTGTGTGGTGATCCTCGAATCCATCGTTCGGTACGACATGAACTCCCCTCCCCGCCAGGCGTACGACACGCTCGACAATGTCGGTGTCGATACTGTTCTCACACACCAACGCGAGACCGTCGGTCATCCGCTGAAAGCCGACCCGGAAATTCCGCGTCGAGCACCCCAGCGGCTTACAAAGATACAACATCGGCGAGATTCTTTTGTGCAGTAATCATAAGAACCATCGATCGCCGTCTCCAGCCTGTTACAGAAGTGACCTCGAGTGCTACCCGAACGGATGCTATTCGGTCGAACGAATGACTCCGCAGGACGCACACCACGGCATGGCCCTGTTCATATCCGACTCGACGATGCAATAAACCGCTATTTACCGACTCGGCGATTGTTTCAGGAGGCGGAGCGGCGGCGTCCGGCCAGCAGCGTCGCGCCGAGGGCTCCGACGGCTGCCAGACACAGCACGAGTTCCGATCCGAGGCCGATCCGTGTCGCGACGGTGAGGGATTGTCGCAGTACAACACTGGACACCAGCACGTCGGGGGTGAAGAGCGGCGTCTGCTGCAGGAGGTGCCCGTCCGGCGACACGATCGCGCTCACGCCACTCGTCGCCGCCACCACCACAGTTCTCCCGTGCTCGACGGCTCGTACTCTGGACATGGCGAGTTGTTGGTACGTCATTTCGGTGTCGCCGAAGGTCGCGTTGTTGGTGGGTATGGCGATGAACTCTGCGCCCGATCGGACCGATTCCTCGAGGGCGCGGTCGAATGCGACTTCGTAGCACGTCGCTATTCCGGCCGGTATTCCCCCAGCGTGTACCACTCCATTTCCGTTGCCGGGGACGAAATAGCCCGCTCGGTCGGCATATTCCGAAAACAATCGGAAGAAACTTCGGAATGGCAAGTATTCGCCGAACGGTTGAATTATCTTCTTGTCGTGCCGCTCACCGGGCCCATCGGTACCGTTCCACGCAATCACCGAATTCGTGTTCGTGCCATCGGCATTGACCAGTACGGTGCCGACGAGAATCGGAGCCCCCACAGCCACCGACGCCTGTGTGATGAGAGTCGCAGCGTCGGTATTTCTCAACGGATCGATATCGGACGCATTCTCGGGCCACACGACGAGATCCGGGGCAGGCTGCCTGCCGGCCTCGACGTCAGCGGCCAACGTCATCGTTTCCCGGACGTGATTGTCCAGTACCGCTCGCCGCTGTGCGTTGAAATCCAGACCCAGACGCGGAACGCTTCCCTGGACGGCCGCGATCGTCACCGTCCGTTCGTCGTCCTCCGGCGCGTCGTTGCTGTGCAGTGTCGGTAGCAACGCCAGCGCCACGATGGACGCGGCCGTCGTGGCAGCCACCGGTCCGAGGAACGAACGCGCTCCGTCTCGCCGACCGACCGCGACCAGCAGCGCCGCCGTTCCGGTTCCGGTCAGTGCCACGCCGAAACTGAGCAACGGTGCACCCCCGATGCTCGCCAAGGGAAGCAGCCAGCCCTCGGGTTGTCCGAATGCCAACCTGCCCCACGGAAAGCCACCGAAGGGAACACTGGATCTGAGCCATTCGGTGAGGCTCCAGGCCAATGCCATCGACAACGGCCACCAGGCACTCCGTGCCGCCAACACCCCGAGCACGCCGAACATGCCGACGAAGACGGACTCGGCGACGGCGAGCGCCAGCCAGGGCATCGGTCCTACGTACACACCGATCCATGGGAGGAGCGGAACGAAGAATCCGAGTCCGGCGGCACAGCCGTAGCCGAATCCCGCTTTCAGCGATACCGACCTGCGGCCGCCGAAGCCGGTCAGGACAAGGGCCAGCAGCGCGATACCCACCGGTGCCAGGAACCACAGTGTTCGCGGCGGAAAGCTCGCGAATATCAGTGCACCACCGGCAACGGAGAGCGCCGTGGACATCGCGCCCCGGCGTAGCCGCTGCGCTGACGAGGCCACTGTCCCGGCACCCGAGGCGGACTCATTTCTCATGGATGACCTGTCCGCGATGCACGGTCATCGAGCACTGTGGGCTGGTGGACGATGGGTCGAGACCGGGCAACGGAGATACCCCCGCGCGTGGGTCCGTCGACCAGCGTTGAACGCTGTCCTTGGGTGCTCGGACGACCAGTTCGTCGACCTCCCACACCGCAAAGGACGCGGGAGCTCCCGGCACCAATGTCCCTGCCAATCCGTCTCGGACTCCGCCTGCGCGCCACGCCCCGCGGGTACCGGCCGAGAAAGCGGCCCGAGGCGAAATGGCACTGCCCGGCGTGTGGTGGTTGACCGCGGCTCTGACGGTCGCCCACGGATCGAGTCGGGTCACCGGCGCATCCGAACCGAATCCGAGCGAGACCCCCGCCGATGCCAAGCGCGCGAACGGATGGAGCGCCGATGCCCGGTCTGCGCCGAGCCGTGCCGAGTACAACCCTCCCGTACCGCCCCACAGTGCGTCGAACATCGGTTGCATGCTGGCGATCACGCCCCACGAAGCCAATTTGTCGGCCTGCTCGGGTGCAACCATTGCCAGGTGTTCGAGCCGATGCCCGCACGCGGCGACGGCAGGAGTTCCGAGCTCGGCCACCACCCGCTCGAATGCGGTGACGGCAGCCGAGATCGCCGCGTCACCGATGACGTGGAAACCAGCCTGTACTCCGGCCGTCGTGCACGCCGAGATGTGTGCGGCGATCGCATCGACGTCCTCGTACGGCACGCCCGATCCGGAGCTGTCGGCATACGGAGAGGACAACCACGCGGTCCGCGACCCCAGCGAGCCGTCGACGAAGATGTCACCGGCCAGCCCGTGGGCGCCGGTGCTTTCGAGTAGCTGCCGCGCCTGCTCGGCCGTCTCGACCAGCTCGCCCCAGTATCCGCGAACCTCCACCCCGTGTTCGGTGGACATCAGTGCACGGAAGTCGTCGATACCCGACACGATAGGACCGGCACATTCGTGAACGGCCACGATTCCCTGCGCCGCGGCACTGTCGAGCGCAGCCGTTCGAGCCCGCTTTCGGGTGTCGGCCGTGATCATCGACCGTGCCGTCAGCCGCGCGTGGTGATGCGCGGCAGCGGTGAGCGGGGACTGCTCCGAGAATCCGGCGGTGGATTCGATGCCGGTCGCGGCAACGCGCAACGGCGTCGAGACGGCGGCCGAATGCGAATCGATGCGAGTGAGATACACCGGCCGCCCGGGCGCTGCCGCATCGAGGTCGGCGCTCGACGGTGCACGACGTTCGGGCCACTCGGTTTCGTCCCAGCCGTGTCCCCAGACCAGGGCGTCCGAGGACGACGATGCATGTTCGGCGAGCACCCGCATGCAGTGTTCGAGCGAGGTGCAGCCGGACAGATCGAGTCCGATCAACGACAGGCCCAGATCGGTGACGTGCACGTGAGTGTCCACGAACGCCGGTGCCACGAAGGCCCCGGCCAGGTCGGTGACGTGGACCCCTGGGTGGAGGGCTCGGCCGGTGCGATCCTCACCGATCCAACTGACGATCCCATCGGTCACGGCCATGGCGGTGGCGTCGGAAGCCGTCGGACTGTAGATCCGTCCGCCGCAGAACAATTCGGTGGTCACGAACGCCCAGTCTGCCCCTACCGGTGTGGCTTCCGGAAATCCCCAGCGGCGGGATCGGATCGGTCGGGCTCGATCACCTGTCCCTCGAGGATCGCCGCAGGACCTGATGCATTCGGTGTTCGCGTGCTGTCGTCGACGTGATCGTCGAGTATCTCACCGTCGATGACGGTGGGGCGCATGCGCCGCGTCGCAGTCGCAACCTGCGGCAACCAGCGTGCGGCGGCCCACATCACCGCTGGGCGTAGCAGCCACCTGGTCGGCGGGATCAACAACAGCAATCCGATCACCGTGGTCACCAGACCCGGCACGAACATTGCAACCGACCCTGCGGCGAAGAGAGCTCCATCGGCCACGGCCCCACCGGCCGACCGCTCGCCTCGCGATGCTCTCTGCAGACCGTCCAACACGCGTCTGCCCTGCGATCGCACCAGCAGTGACCCGATCAGCGATCCGCCGATCAGCAGTACGACGGTCCAGAGCACGCCGAGCGCGCTTCCCACGGCGACCAGAGCCGCGACCTCGACCACGACATAGAGTACGAACAGAGCGAGCATGACGGTCCTTTCTTCGCTTCACCGGTACAACGCGCGGGGCATCGAAATCGCTCCCGAAGTGACCGGTTTGCCGGGAAGTTCTCTAGGAACCCGGCCGGACGAGACCGGTTTCGTACGCCAGAACGACCGCCTGGACTCGATCGCGGACGCCCAACTTCGTCAGGATTCGGCCGATGTGAGTCTTGATCGTCGCCTCGGACAGATGCAGGCCGGCCGCTATCTCGGCATTGGACAAGCCGGTCGCCAAGTGCACCAGCACCTCGCGCTCACGGCCGGTGAGAGCGTCGAGCACGGAGGCGTCGGAGGTCGACGGGGTCTGTGCGACGAACCTCGAGAGCAAACGCTTGGTGACCTTGGGTGAGACGACGGCATCGCCCGCGGCCACGCTGCGAATCGCGGAGACCAGGTCTTCCGGTGGAGTGTCCTTGAGCAGGAATCCACTTGCGCCCGCCCTGAGCGCACCGAGCACGTGTTCGTCGAGATCGAAGGTCGTCATCACCAGAACCTTGGCGTCCGAACCCGATTCGGTGATGGTGCGGGTGGCGGCCACGCCGTCGATACCGGGCATGCGGACGTCCATCAACACCACTGCCGGTGACAGTCTGGCCACGGCCTCGACGGCACCCGCCCCGTCGGCGGCCTCCCCCACCACCTCGATGTCGTCCTGCGCCTCGAGCACCATGTTCAACCCCATGCGCATGAGTTCCTGGTCGTCCACGACGACAACGGTGATCGGCACCGACCCAACCTAGCCCTCACTCGATCGGCAGCGTCGCCCGCACGAGCCAATTGCCGTGTGGCGTCCGACCCGCGTGCAGGGTGCCGCCGAGCACCGCTACTCGCTCGCGCATTCCGAGCAGTCCGTGTCCACCGCCGACCGCGGACGTCGGTGCGCCGGAGCCGGTGCCGTTGTCGGAAATCTCGACGGTGACGGCCTCTTCTCCGCGAACGACCTTGACGACGGCGCGCGGCGCATGGCCGGCGTGCCGTAGGACATTGGTCAGCGATTCCTGGACCAACCGGTGCACTCCGAGGCTGATCGCCGGGCTGATGTCGTCCAGGTTTCCGGTCTGTTCGAGCTCGACGTTCAACCCGGCGCGACCCATCATCTCGACGACACGGGCCAGGCCTGCTGTCCCGTACTGGGGCATGTCGTCCGAGTCGGGGGACGTCCGCAGCAACGCGACCGTGCGACGCAACTCCGCGAGCGCCGACCGGCCCGTGGCGGAGATGTTGGCCACGGCCTGCTCCGCGCGATCGGGGTTGCGCCTGATGGCATACGAGGCACCGTCGGCCTGGACCACCATGACACTGACGCTGTGGGCGATGACGTCGTGCAGTTCGCGTGCGATGCGCGTGCGCTCGGTGATCACGGCCTCTTCGGCACGCCGGTCCCTGTCGTACTCGGCCACGACGAGACGGGCCTGCGTCGCTTCGTCATATGCCTGCGGGCACCGAGAAATTCCGCCGCGACCCACGACAGCGCGTACATCAGCGCGCTGAACAACAGTGTCGTGAAGACCGGTTGGGCGAACAAGTACAGGTTCGCGGCGGTGTAGGCGGCGAGTGCGGCGGCATAGATGCCGCCCTGGACTCGACCCACGTACGCAACCAGGGTGTAGAGCATGATCGGCAGGGCCAGAGCGGCCGGGTGACCGTTGTACGCGTCGCCCACCAGGCTGCCCGCTATGTCGGAGCAGAGCGTGGTGACGAGAGTGAGTGCTGCGATCGAGCGAGGCAGACGGCGCCGCCACGCGACGGGAATCGTCAGTACGACCGAGAACACCAGGAACAACGGTCCGTTGAGACCGTCGACCGAGCTGACGAACACCAGAATGTCGACGACGAACAGCCCGGCCGCCAGTAGGGCATCGGCCACGAACGGCTGCCCGCGGAGCCACAGACTGAATCGACGCATGTGATTGAGTTTGCCGTATGACTGCTGCCGACTGGGGATTGCTGATGGTCGCTGCCACGGCCGCCGGCTGGGTCGACGCCGTGGTGGGCGGAGGTGGGCTCATCCTGTTGCCCGCGATTCTCCTCGTGGCACCTCAGCTGACCCAACAGGCAGCGCTGGCGACGAACAAGGCGACCGCCGTATTCGGTACCGTCGCCGCCGTCGTCACCTTCGCGCGGAAGGTCTCGCTGAACTGGGCGGTGCTGATTCCGGCAGGCGTCCTCGCCGCCGTGGCCTCGGCGGCAGGCGCTGCTGCGGTGTCGTTGATCGATCGCGAGCTGTTCATCCCGATCATCATGGTCGTTCTCGTCGGTGTGGCCGTACTGGTCACCTGCCGTCCGACCATCGGTCTGACTGCGGCACCGTCGCCGCCCACCCATCGCAAAGTTCTGATCGTCATCGGGTGCGCAGCCGCCGGAATCGGCTTCTACGACGGCATCCTAGGGCCCGGCACCGGAACGTTCCTGATCATCGTCTTCGCCACGATGCTCGGAACCGAGTTCGTGCGCAGCGCCGCGATGGCCAAGGTCATCAACGTCGGGTCCAACATCGGTGCCCTCGCCTTCTTCGCCGTCACCGGCAGCGTCTACTGGCAACTCGGAGCGGTCATGGCGGTGTGCAACGTGCTCGGTGCCGTCCTCGGGTCGCGGACAGCGGTCGCCCGCGGTGCCGGATTCGTGAGAATCGTCCTACTCGTCGTGGTGGTGGGGATGGTAGTTCGCCTCGGATGGCAGCAATTCGGCTAGCGTCTTCAGGCGTGACGAGACAATCGGATCGGTCGGTCGACGCCGACTTCCTGGCTCTGCCCCTGCAGGCCCTCGCGGACGCCGCCCTGAGCACGGCTCGGTCGGCCGGGGCAACGCACGCCGATGTTCGCGTGCAGCGCTTGACGACTCAGTCGATCTCGCTGCGCGACGGCTCCGTTCAATCCGCAATCGACGCCGGGGAGATCGGTCTCGCCGTGCGGGTCGTGGTCGACGGCACCTGGGGTTTCGCATCGCACGCCGAACTCGGCACCGACGCAGCCGCAGCCACGGCCCGGAGTGCAGTCGAGGTGGCCACAGCGCTGCGCGCACTCAATCGCGAACGCGTGGAACTCGCTTCCGAGCCGGTGTACTCGAATGCAACGTGGGTGTCGGAGTACGACATCGACCCGTTCGAGGTACCCACCGCCGAGAAGGTGACACTGCTGGCGGAGTACTCGTCCCGGCTGGCCGCGTCGGACGGCGTCGACCACGTCACCGCTTCGGTTCTGGAGGTCAAGGAACAGACGTTCTACGCGGATCTGGCCGGTAGCAGCATCACTCAGCAGCGGGTGCGACTCCATCCACAGTTCGAGGCCACCACGGTGGATCGATCCGCCGGTGCGTTCGAGACCATGCGCACCCTCGCGCCCCCCGTCGGACGAGGCTGGGAGTACCTGGGTGAGCACAGCACGTGGGACTGGGCCGACGAGCTGGCCCGTATCCCCGAATGGTTGGCCGAGAAGGTGAAGGCGCCGTCCGTCGTGGCAGGCCCGACCGATCTCGTCATCGATCCGACCAACCTGTGGCTCACCGTTCACGAATCGATCGGGCACGCAACGGAATACGATCGGGCCATCGGCTACGAGGCCGCCTACGCCGGCACCTCGTTCGCGACCCCGGACCAGCTGGGTACATTGTGCTACGGATCGCCGATCATGCACGTCACCGCCGACCGAACCTAGGTCAACGGCCTGGCCAGCATCGGCTGGGACGACGACGGAGTGGCCTCGCAGAGATGGGACCTGGTGCGCGACGGGACACTCGTCGGCTACCAACTCGATCGAGTGTTCGCCCCGAAACTCGGTCTCGAGCGGTCCAACGGTTGCTCGTACGCCGATTCCCCGCATCACGTTCCCATCCAGCGCATGGCGAACGTGTCGCTGCAGGCCGACCCCGACACCGATCGATCCACCGCCGACGTCATCGGTGAGGTGGAGGACGGCATCTATGTGGTGGGCGACAAAAGCTGGTCCATCGACATGCAGCGCTACAACTTCCAGTTCACCGGCCAACGCTTCTACCGAATCCGCAACGGCGTGCTCGACGGCCAGGTGCGTGATGTGGCGTACCAGGCGACGACCACCGAATTCTGGGGCTCGATGGAACTGCTCGGCGGACCGTCCACGTGGCGACTCGGCGGCGCATTCAACTGCGGCAAGGCCCAACCCGGGCAGGTGGCCGCCGTCAGCCACGGCTGCCCCGTCGCGTTGTTCCGCGGCGTCAACGTCCTCAACACCCGATCGGAGGCAGGTCGATGATCGCGCCGCAGCTCGTGATCGAACGTGCACTCGCCTGCGCGAGTGTCGACGACA
Source organism: Rhodococcus sp. BS-15 (assembly GCF_000813105.1). Lineage (NCBI taxonomy): Bacteria > Bacillati > Actinomycetota > Actinomycetes > Mycobacteriales > Nocardiaceae > Rhodococcus > Rhodococcus sp. BS-15. The sequence continues at coordinate 10,774 of NZ_BAOX01000030.1, forward strand.
CCATCGTGATCGTCACCGACTCCAGCGACGCCACTCTTCGGTGGGCCGGAAACTCCATGACCACCAACGGAATTGCCACCTCGCGGCGCTGGGAAGTGATCTCGATCGCGCGAGGGTCCGACACCGTTCGCGTGGGCACAGTGTCGTCGACGAGTGTCGACCCCGAGGACATCGCGGCAGTGGTTCGGGCGAGCGAAGGGGCAGCGCGATCGGCAGAGCCTGCCGAGGACGCGATGCCGCTGCTGCCTCCGGATTCGGTCGGTGCTGCCTCCGGCTCGGAGAACTGGGACCGCACAGCGGCGCACACGTCGATCGACGTGTTCGGTCCGCTGGCAACGGAATTGAACGTCGGTTTCGATGGCGACGACACACTGTACGGATTCGCGCAGCACACCGTCGACAACGTCTGGCTCGGAACCTCCACCGGTGTGCGTCGTACGTTCACGCAGCCCACCGGATCGGTCGAGATCAACGGCAAGCGATCCGGGGCGAGCGCCTGGGTGGGCACCGGAACCACCGACTTCCGGGATGTCTCGGCCGGAACCATGTTGTCCGAGCTGTCCACCCGACTCGGCTGGGCCCGAAACACAATAGAACTGCCCGCCGGTCGCTATCAGACTCTGCTGCCCCCGTCGGCGGTGGCCGATCTGATGATCTACCTGATGTGGACCATGGAGGGCCGCGGAGCGCAGGAGGGCCGCACCGCACTCTCGCGGGCCGGGGGAACGCGCGTCGGCGAGAAGCTCACCGATCTGCCACTGACGTTGTACTCCGATCCACGCGTATCCGGACTCGAGTATGCGCCGTTCGTGGTCGCCGGGTCGTCGAGTGATTCGGTATCGGTGTTCGACAACGGCATGGACATCGAGCGTGTCGACTGGGTGCGCGACGGTTCGGTGGCGGCCCTGTCCTACCCGCGCGCAGCAGCGCGCAAATTCGGCGCACCCGTCGCGGTCCCGGGCAACAATCTCGTCATGACCGGCGGCACCGACATCCGGCTCGACGAGATGGTCGCCGCAACCGAGCGCGGCCTGCTGCTGACCACGCTCTGGTACATCCGAGAGGTCGATCCCACCTCGCTGCTGCTCACCGGGCTGACCAGAGACGGCGTCTACGCCATCGAGAACGGTCGAATCACCGGTGCGGTGAACAACTTTCGCTTCAACGAGAGCCCACTCGACCTGTTGCGACGCGTCACCGAGGCGGGCGCGACGGAGGCGACACTGCCGCGCGAGTGGAAGGACTGGTTCACTCGCACGTCGATGCCGCCGCTACGCATCCCCGACTTCCACATGTCCTCGGTGAGCGCCGCTCAGTAGGGCTCGGTAGCTCGGCCTACTTGTCGGGGCCGGAGAGCTCGAGAGCGATGTTGTCGGGGTCGCGGAACTCCAGGATGGACAGTCCGGGCCCTGCGTCCTTGATGCCCTCGTGCGTGATGCCCAACTCGTCGAGTGTCTTCACGGCGTCCTCGAGCGCGGCGCGGGTGTCGACGGTGAAACTGAGGTGATCGAGCCCGCAGCGGTCCTCGGCGAACGTGTCGTCGCTCGGCGCGACCGGGCGCAGACCGAGCAGACCGCCACCGAATTTGTAGATGACGCCGCCGAAGAGGAACCACAGGGCCTTCTTGGTCTCTTCGTCCGCGTCGGGATCCCAGGCGTACGCGACGTCGAAGCCGAACACCGAGTCGTAGAACGACCGGGACCGGTCGATGTCGCTGACGGTGAGGCGAACATGGTTGTAATCGGTCACTGCGATTGGCACGTGGTGCTCCATTCCGACAGCAGGGGAAGCTGCCTCACGAAGCATTCGGAACTGCGCATGCAATCGATGGCACCGATCGCGACTCAGGCCGCGGTGATCGCCAGCCCGATGGAGCCGCTCTTGCCCCGGCGCAGCACGCTTCCCTTGACCGTGAGCCATCCGATGATGCCGTACTTCGACGCTATCGCTGAGCGGGCCTTCTCCGTCTCGGCCGCGTCGAGTATCTCGGCCCGCGCGTCGACCGCGTCGCCCTGGGGGTTACCGCGCATGTCGCACGGTGCCAGGGTGACTGCGGGGTTGCGGCGTATCCGTTTGACCTTCCACGAATCGGCCACCGTCCATACCAGCAGCCGATCCCCGTCGAGGGCACCCCACAGCGGGGTCGGCACCCCGGTGCCGTCCTTCTTGAACGTCGTCAGCAGTACGTACTTGCCCTTGGCAATGTCTTCGAAGGTGGCAGCCATACCGCTCAGAGTACGTCGCTACTCCCCTTCGAGCTCGCCCTCGGTTTCGAGATACACCTGGCGCAAACCGTCGAGAACCTGCGGGTCCGGCTCGGCCCACATCTTTCGCTCGGCCGCTTCGAGCAGCCGCTCGGCGATACCGTGCAGCGCCCACGGATTGGACTGTTGCATGAACTTCTTGTTCTGCTCGTCGAGCACGTACGTCTCGGCCAGCTTCTCGTACATCCAGTCCTGCACCACGTCGGTCGTCGCGTCGTAGCCGAACAAGTAGTCCACGGTCGCCGCCATCTCGAAAGCGCCCTTGTAGCCGTGCCTGCGCATTGCTTCGAGCCACCGCGGGTTCACCACCCGGGCGCGGAACACCCTCGCGGTCTCTTCCGAGAGCGTGCGCGTGCGAACCGATTCCGGGTGTGTGCTGTCACCGATGTACGCCTCGGGCGACTTCCCGGTCAACGCACGCACGGTTGCGACCATGCCGCCGTGGTACTGGAAGTAGTCGTCGGAGTCGGCGATGTCGTGCTCACGCGTATCGGTGTTCTTGGCGGCGACGGCGATCCGCTTGTAGGCGGTGCGCATGTCGTCCGAGGCGGGAACGCCGTCGAGACCGCGCCCGTACGCGAAGCCGCCCCAGGTGGTGTAGACCTGCGCCAGATCGTCGTCGCTGCGCCAGGTCTTGCTGTCGATCAGCTGCAGCAGACCGGCACCGTACGTGCCCGGTTTCGATCCGAAAATGCGTGTGGTGGACCGTCGTTCGTCACCGTGCTCGGCGAGATCGGCCTGTGCATGCGCTCGCACGTAGTTCTGATCGGCCGGCTCGTCCAATGCGGCGACCATCCGGACCGCATCGTCGAGCAGTGCGAGCACGTGGGGGAACGCGTCGCGGAAGAATCCACTGATGCGGACCGTCACGTCGATGCGGGGACGGCCGAGCTCGTCGAGGTCGATCACCTGGAGCCGCGTCACCCTGCGCGACGCCTCGTCCCACACCGGCGAGACTCCCAGCAGGGCGAACACCTCGGCGATGTCGTCCCCGGAGGTCCGCATGGCCGACGTGCCCCACACCGACAGGCCGACCGATTTCGGCCACTCCCCGTGATCCTGGCGGTAGCGGGCGAGCAAGGATTCCGCCATCGCCTGCCCGGTCTCCCATGCCAACTTCGACGGCACGGCCTTCGGATCGACGGAGTAGAAGTTGCGGCCGGTGGGCAACACGTTGATCAGCCCGCGCAACGGTGAACCGCTCGGCCCCGCCGCGATGAAACCGCCGTCGAGTGCGTGCAGTACCTGGGCGATCTCACGCGAGGTGCCGCGCAGACGCGGAACGACCTCGGCTGCTGCGAATTCGAGAATCTGTGCAACCACGCTGCCGTGTTCGCCCGCCACCCGCGCGGCCGCTGCGGGATCCCACTGCGCTGCCTGCATCGCCGCGACCAATCCGTGGGCCACGGCCTCGATACTGTCGACGCGGGTACGGTCCTCGTCGCCGTCCTCGCTGAGCCCCAGTGCTTCTCGGAGACCGGGGACAGTCTGCTCCCCGCCCCACATCTGCCGAGCCCGCAGCATCGCGAGGACCAGTTCGACCTCGGCGTCTCCGACGGGTTCCTGGCCCAGGATGTGCAGCCCGTCGCGGATCTGCACGTCCTTGATCTCGCACAGCCACCCGTCGACATTGAGCAGCATGTCGTCGAACACTTCCTCGTCGGGGCGCTCCTCGAGCCCGAGGTCCTTGTGCATCTGCGCGGCCGTCATCAGGGTCCAGATCTGCTGGCGGATCGCAGGCAGCTTGGCCGGGTCGAGTGCCGAGATGTTCGCGTGCTCGTCCAGCAATTGCTCTAGCCGAGAGATGTCGCCGTAGCTTTCCGCACGTGCCATCGGCGGAATCAGGTGATCGACGAGAGTTGCGTGCGCTCGACGCTTGGCCTGCGTGCCCTCCCCTGGATCGTTGACGAGGAACGGATAGATCAACGGCAGATCTCCCAGGGCCGCATCGGTTCCGCAGGAAGCGGACATACCGAGTGTCTTGCCCGGCAACCATTCCAGGTTGCCGTGCTTGCCCAGGTGCACCATGCGTCCGCACCGAAGCCGCCGTCGGCCTTCGTGGCCGAGATCCACCGGTAGGCCGCCAGATAGTGATGGCTCGGCGGCAGGTCCGGGTCGTGATAGATCGCAACCGGCTTCTCGCCGAATCCGCGCGGCGGTTGCACCATGATCACCACGTTGCCGAATTGCATGGCAGCGATGACGATTTCACCGTTCGGATCGGCAGACCGATCGACGTAGAGATCGCCCGGCGCCGGTCCCCAATGCTCGACGACGCCATCTCGCAGATCCGCGGGAAGCTGCTCGAACCACCGGCCGTACTGCGCGGCCGAGATACGAATGGGATTGCCCTCGAGCTGGGCGTCGGTGAGCCAGTTGGGATCCTGGCCGCCGCGGGCGATCAGCGCATGGATGAGCGCGTCACCGTCGCGAGCAGCCAGACCCGGCACAGAATCCGGGCCGTCCAGCGGCCCGAGGTCGTAACCCGCGGTGCGCATGTCCGACATCAACGCGATCGCGCTTGCCGGAGTGTCGAGGCCGACGGCGTTGCCGATCCGCGCATGCTTGGTGGGGTAGGCCGAGAACATCAGGGCGATACGGCGATCGGCAGCCGGAATGTGGCGCAGCCGGGCGTGTCGTACGGCGATGCCTGCCACCCGAGCGGCGCGCTCGTGGTCCGGGACGTACGTGGTCAAGCCGTCGTCGTCGATTTCCTTGAACGAGAACGGGACGGTGATGAGCCGGCCGTCGAATTCCGGTACCGCGACCTGCGTTGCCACGTCCAGGGGGGAGAGTCCGTCGTCGTTCTCGGCCCACGTCGCGCGGGAACTCGTCAGGCACAGACCCTGCAGGATCGGCACATCGAGCGCAGCCAGCTCGGCGACGTCCCAGGCTTCGTCGTCCCCACCGGCCGACGCTCCGGCCGGTTTGGTGCCTCCGGCGGCCAGGACGGTCACGATCAGGCGTCCGCCGACTTCAGAGTGTCGAGCAGGTCGGCTTCCGCGGTGCGCAGCGACGCGCAGTAGATCGGGAGCGCGGTGGCTCCGGCGTTCTCCACTGCGGTGGAGAGAGCATCGATGTACGTGGTGTTTCCGGCCAGATGCTGGGCGCGGTAGTACAGGATCGCCACCGTCGGACCGGCTGACTGCGGAGCGGCGTGCCGTTCGAGGTGGCCCCAAGTGGGCAGGTGCCGTGGAGCATCGAAACCGTGGCCGGTCAGCAACACGGTGTCGGAGAGAAAGTTGTACAGCTGACGGAGGTTGTCGGATCCGCCCTCGGCCAAGTAGTTGTGCGCTTGCGCAGCAACGTTGGCGGGCACTGTCGAGATTTCCATCAGGTCCGCGTCGGGTGCCTGCTCACCGCCGAGCACCACGACCGGCAGTCCGGTCGCGAGAACCGCGTCGATGCCCGACTCCCACGAGCGCCTCGATCCCAGAATGCGCACGATGATCAACTCGGCCGACTCGGCCATCGCCGGAATGTCCTCGGCGAGCAGCCGGGAAGGGTTGCCCCAGGTGAAGTCGGCTCCACTGGCACGGGCGCTGAGCAGATCGGTGTCCGACGTGGACAGCAACAAGAACACGGGTAACGCCCTCCTCGGGGGTTTCGCGCCCCTGACTTCGGTAGTTCGAATGATCGGTGAAAGCTTCTCTTCGACTCGTCGGCGAGAGGGTCTGACTCCTGCCCCGTCCCGTAGGACCGAAGGCCATCACAGTGGCGCGACCGTACCGGATTTTCGCCGGTTTCCTCTCGGCCGGAGCGTGAACATCGAATGCTACCGAAGCGAGCGTGGAATCGGGCCACCCGTTGCGCTTGTAGCCTGGTGACCATGAGTTCGCCAGAGAGGTCGGTGCCCGACGGCTGCCCCGGAGCCCTGACGACCCATCTGGCCGCGGACGGGCCGCTGGCACGAGTTCGGCTGCCGGGCGGCGTCGTGTTGCCGGGGCAGATGCAGGTACTGGCGCAGGCCGCTTCGGAGCTGGGTGACGGCACGCTGGAACTGACCTCGCGGGGCAATATCCAGGTGCGCGCGGTGTCGGACCCGGACGGCTTCGCGACCAGGTTGGCCGACGCAGGGTTGCTTCCGTCCCCGACTCACGAGCGAGTGCGCAACATCCTCGCTTCGCCTCTGTCAGGCCGGGTGGGCGGCCTCACCGATGTGCGCGCGCTGATCGGTGCGCTGGACGAAGCCCTCTGTGCGCGGCCCGATCTGGCGGACCTGCCGGGGAGGACACTGTTCGCACTCGACGACGGCCGAGGCGACGTGTGCGGACTCGAACCGGATTTCGGCGCCTACGCCCAGTCCGACGGGTCCTACGCGGTGCTGCTGGCGGGCCGGGACAGCGGCGTTCGCGTGGACCGCGACAGTGTCGTATCGACGTTGCTGAACTGCGCGGGCGCCTTCGTGGAACTGCGGCAGTCCCAGTGGCGGGTGGCCGAGTTGGGCGATGGACCGGCACGGATCCTCGACCGTCTCGGGCTCTCGGCCGGCCCCGACCTACCGATGCCCGCACCCGTGGAGGTGCCACCGATCGGATGGCTCGACCAGGACGACGGCCTGGTGGCGTTGGCCGCCGGATTGGCCAACGGTGTACTCGGGGCGCGGCTCGCCGAGTTCCTCGCGGCCATCGACCGCCCGCTGATCATGACCCCGTGGCGATCGCTGATCGTGTGTGATCTGGACGAGGAACCGGCCGAACAGGTCGTCCGGGTGCTGGCTCCGATGGGACTGATCTTCGACGCGGCATCACCGTGGATTCGAGTGAGCGCCTGCACCGGATCGCCGGGGTGCGAGAAGTCGTTGGCCGACGTACGAGCCGACCTCTCCGCGGCAGTCGATGCCCGAATGACTCCGCGCGGCGAGCGGCAACACTGGTCCGGGTGCGAACGGCGTTGTGGACGGCCCAAGGGCGAGGTGACCGACGTCATCGCGACGGAAATCGGCTACCGGGTGTCCTGAGTGGTGCCTTCACCCAGGTGCGCCCGGCTTTCTGCTGAGGGGTCCCTCTCCCCTATCGTGAAACGCATGCACGACTACGTCCGCGACGGCGCGGAGATCTACCGACAATCGTTCGCGACCATCCGAGCCGAAGCAGATCTGTCACGGTTCGCACCGGACGTTGCCCAGGTCGTCGTGCGCATGATTCACGCGGTCGGAGAGATCGATCTGACCGAGACCATCGGCTACACCCCAGCGGTCGTGACCTCCGCTCGCGCGGCACTGAACTCGGGAGCGCCGATCCTGTGCGACGCCAACATGGTCGCCGCCGGCATCACTCGTCGCCGTCTTCCAGCCGACAACGAGGTGCTGTGCACGCTGTCCGATCCTCGGGTGCCGGACTTGGCTCGGAGTATGGGGACCACGAGAACCGCTGCCGCGCTGGAGTTGTGGGGCGACAAGCTCGGCGGTGCCGTCGTTGCGATCGGAAACGCGCCGACCGCTCTGTTTCACCTGATGGAGATGCTCGCGGCCGGGGCTCCGAAGCCAGCAGCCATCGTCGGCGGCCCGGTGGGATTCATCGGCGCAGCGGAGTCGAAAGAAGATCTGATCGCCGCCGACCTCGGCGTCGAGTATCTCGTCGTTCGAGGTAGACGTGGTGGTAGTCCGATCACCGTCGCTGCGGTCAATGCCATTGCGAGCGAGCAAGAATGACCAGCACCGGAAAACTTTGGGGAGTCGGCGTCGGTCCCGGCGATCCGGAGTTGTTGACCGTCAAGGCCGCTCGCGTGATCGCCGAGGCGGATGTGGTCGCCTTCCACAGTGCACAGCACGGTCGCAGCATCTCTCGTGGACTGGCGGCCGGGTACATGCGGGACGGGCAGCTCGAGGAACATCTGGTCTATCCGGTCACCACCGAGACCACGGCGCACCCCGGTGGGTATCAGGGTGCGATCGACGAATTCTACGAATCCGCTGCCGCACGGTTGGCGGCCCATCTGGACGCGGGACGCTCCGTAGTGCTTCTCGCCGAGGGTGATCCGCTGTTCTACAGCTCGTACATGCACATGCACAAACGGTTGGCCGACCGCTTCGAGGTCGAGATCGTGCCCGGCGTGACGTCCGTCAGTGCCGCCTCGGCCGCACTGGCAACTCCGCTCGTGGAGCGAGACGAGGTGTTCACCGTGCTGCCCGGCACGCTGCCCGCGGACGAACTCACGCGCCGGCTGCGCGGCACCGACGCAGCCGTCATCATGAAACTGGGCCGGACCTACCCCACCGTACTCGAGGCCCTGGAGCGTTCCGGCCGACTCGACGAGGCGCGCTACGTCGAACGCGCCAGCACGCCCCAGCAGCGAGTTCTCGACGCCGCAGACGCCGACAACGTGCCCTACTTCTCGATGATCGTCGTGCCGAGCCCGTCCAACAGAGCCGAAATGCCCACCGACAGTGGAGAAGTGGTCGTCGTCGGCCTCGGTCCCGGCGACGATGCATGGACGACCGACGAGGTGCGCGCCGAACTGGCCGCCGCCACCGATCTCGTGGGCTACGTCACCTACATCGATCGGGTACCTCCGAGGCCCGGGCAGATTCGGCACGCGAGTGACAACAAGGTCGAATCCGAACGTGCCGCCTTTGCGCTCGATCTCGCCAAGCAGGGCCGCCGAGTAGCCGTGGTCTCCTCGGGCGATCCGGGGGTGTTCGCGATGGCCACCGCCGTGATCGAAGTGGCAGCCGAGCAGCAGTGGAACTCGGTACCGGTACGGGTGGTGCCCGGAATGACGGCCGCCAACGCCGTCGCCAGTCGAGTGGGCGCACCACTCGGACACGACTACGCCGTCGTCTCGCTCTCCGATCGCCTCAAGCCCTGGGACGTCGTCGCAAGGCGGCTCGCGGCGGTCGCCGGAGCCGACATGGCGATCGCGATCTACAACCCGGCGTCGAAATCGCGCACCTGGCAGGTTGCGGCCATGAAAGAGATTCTGCTCGAGCGTCGTTCGCCGCAGACCCCCGTGGTCATCGGACGCGCAGTGGGGAGCGCGCAGGAATCCGTTCGCACCGTGACGCTCGGCGAACTCGACCCGGAGTCGATCGACATGCGATGCCTGCTCATCATCGGATCCTCGATGACGATGGTGGTCGACACGGGAAGCGGGCCGAAGGTGTTCACCTCCCGCCGGTACCCGTCAGAGGGTGGAGCGTAGTCGATTCGTCAGCCAGTCCACGGCGGCCGCGATGTCGAACACCGTCGGTGCCGAGCCGATTCGCGCAGGACGGTCGACCACGATCACCGGAATCGATGCCGCTCGGGCAGCATCGAGCTTGGCTCGCGTCATGTCGCCGCCGCTGTTCTTGGTGATCAACAGGTCGATTCGGTTGTCCGCGAGCATCATCGACTCGTGGTCGACGTCGAAGGGCCCACGGCTCAGGTGCAGTGTCATGTGCGGCGGCACCGGGCCGGTCGGCGGGTCGATCGCTCTGACCAGAAACCACGAGTGATCGACACTCGCGAAATGGTGAACACCCTGCCTGCCTGTCGTGAGGAACACCCTGCTGCCGGGGGTGATCGCCGACGCCGCGTCGGGCAACGACGCAACCGAGGTCCACCGATCACCCACGCCCGCGGTCCATGATGGCCGCGTCAGCACCAGGAGCGCGACCGACGTTGCCTGGTGGCCTGCTCGGCGTGTGCCCCGATGGTGGAGGCGAACGGGTGTGTCGCGTCGACCACCACGTCGATTGCGTTGTCTCGCAGCCACACTGCAAGGGCGTCCGGCCCGCCGAAGCCCCCGATCCGCGTCTGTCCGACGGGAATCATCGGCTCGGCGACCCGACCCGCCAGCGAGGTGATCGTCTCGATCCCCTGCACCGTGTCCATGGCTGCCGCGAGTGCCCGCGACTCCGTCGTACCACCGAGAATCAGGACCTTCACAGTTTGACAGCGCTCCATTGGGTGACCGGCAGCTGTGGTCTCCACGTCGTGAACGCGCCCAGCGGTTCACCGCGATAGATCTGGAACCTGCGGAGCTCTCCGCCGTACTTCGCCGCGGCGGTCAGCAACAGCGAATCCGATTCGGCGGTCACCGAATTCGCTACCACCCGTCCGCCGGTGCGCACCGCGCCCCAGCACGCCTCGAGCATGTCGGCACCGGTCAACCCACCGCCGATGAACACCGCGTCCGGTACGGCGTCCTCGTCAGAGACAGCCGGGAAGCTCTCCGGGGCGCCGCGGTGCACCACGAGGCTTGGAACTCCCAGGTGCAGTGCGTTGCTCTCGATCTGCTCACGGCGCGCCGGCGAGCTCTCGAACGTCACTGCGCGACAAAATCGGTCGGTCCGCATCCATTCGATGGCAATGGTTCCCGATCCGCCCCCGATGTCCCACAGCAACTCTCCGGGTGCCGGTGCCAATGCGCTGAGCGTGAGCGCTCGAACCTCCCGCTTGGTCATCTGACCGTCTCCGGTGTACGCGGAATCGGCCAGGCCGGGAATGCGGGTGTGGCGGGACGCGTCGGGATCTCGGACACACAGCACCGCAACGACATTGAGCGGGTCGATGCCCTCGAACGTCGACTCGCGGGCGATTCCGCCGGCGACCCGCTCGGCCGGTCCGCCGAGCTGTTCGAGGACCGTCATGTCGCTCGATCCGAAGCCGTTGGCGCACAACACTGCCGCGATCTCTCTCGGTGTGCTGCTGCCCCGACTCAACACCAGTATCCGACGCCCGTCGGCCAACTCGGGCAACACCGTCTCGGCCGGGGTGTTCACCAGAGACACCGTCAGGGTGTCCTGCAGTGCCCAGCCCAGTCGCGCGCATGCCAACGACACGGAGGACGGTGCCGGGTGAACGCGTAGTCGCTCGGCACCGAACTCTCGCGCCAGCGTCACCCCGATGCCGTGGAACATCGGATCCCCGCTGGCCAGCACACACACGCGCGAACCTGCACAGGCGTCGATCATCGGCCGCAGATTCGGCACCAACGGACTGGGCCATGTCCTGGTCTCGGTGCAGTGCTCCCGCACCCCCGCGACCTGGCGGGCCGAACCGAACACCACATCTGCTTGCTCGACGGCCGTGCGGGAAGCAAGAGGCAGTCCATCCCAGCCGTCCGCACCGATTCCCACGACCACGATCGGAGTGGGCACGGGCGCCACCATCAGCGCGGCATCCTGCGCCAGAGCCATTGCGGCAGTAGGCGCATGGCGAAGAACACCGGTCTCAGAGTGCCGGGGATCCACACGCTGGCCCGACGCTTGCCCAGCGCCGTGACAACGCCGTCGGCGACCTGATCCGGCGTACTCGACATGGGCGCGGGTGTCATCCCCTCGGTCATGGAACCGATGACGAATCCGGGACGAACGAGTAGCAGATGCACTCCGCTGCCGTGCAGTGAGTCGCTCAGTCCGCTGGCGAACCCGTCGAGACCGGCCTTTGCCGATCCGTACACGTAGTTGGCGCGTCGCACGCGCACACCCGCGACCGACGAGAACACGACCAGGTCGCCGCTCCCCTGGGCTCGGAGCAGCTTCGAAGCGTGCGTCAGCACCGAAACCTGAGCCAGGAAGTCGGTGGTGATGACGTCGAGAGCATGCTGCGCATCGTCCTCGGCCCGCGCTTGATCCCCGAGGATCCCGAACGCCAGCACCACGATCCCGATCGGGCCGTATCGCTCGGCAACCCGGCTCATGAGCTCGGCGTGAGTGTCCATCGCGTTCGCATCGAACTCGACGGTGTGCACGGCGTCCGCACCTGCACGCTGCACTCGTCGTTGCTGAGCATCGAGGTCGGTGCTGCGCCGAGCTGCCAGTACGACAGTTCGCCCCGAGGCGAGTCGGGTAGCGACCTCGAGTCCGATCTCGCTGCGCCCGCCCAACAGCAACAGCGTTCCGGCGGCGGGTTCTGCTCGTCTGCTCACGCCGACCAGTCTTGCCGATCGAACACCGTTCACTACAGTCGGGTTATGGCCGCACAACCCGCTGACGCGACTTCACTCACCGACGACGCAATCGAATTCCTCACCGAGAGGCACCTTGCCACTCTGACGACACTGCGCACGGACGGAACCCCGCACGTCGTGGCCGTCGGCTTCACCTACGACGGCGACGCGCAGATTGCCCGGGTCATCACCAACGACGTGTCGCAGAAGGCCATCAACGCCGGACGGGGTGCCTATGCCGCCGTCACTCAGATCGACGGCGCTCGCTGGCTGACGTTGGAGGGGCCCGCGTCGGTCCGGAACGATCGAGAGTCGGTCGTCGATGCGGAGAACCGCTATGCGCAGCGCTATCGCGTACCGAGAGAGAACCCCACCCGGGTCGTCATCGAGATTCAGGTGCAGCGGGTACTGGGTAGCCGTTCGCTGCTCAACCGGTAACGAGCCGTCACCACGGCCCTCACGGCCACGGCAGAACGGTGAGGTTCGGCCACTCGGTCGTCCACCGGGCCGCCTTGGCCTCGTACACGTGCTGCATCGGCAACCGCGGGTTCGGCCGCACGATCCCCGCGAAGAGATCGTCGAATCCGTGCGGTGCGTACACGACATCCGTTCCGCCCTGGTCGGTGGTGATGCCGAAGCAGCACGTGGTGGAGACGAAGTGATCGATAGCATCCTCGGTACTTCGGTACGGTGCGATGGCAGTGCCGAAATGCTCCTCGTACCACAGGTGTATGCGCGCCTCGTTGCGTACTTCGACGTCGACACCGAGGTCGGCGAACACCGAATCCGCGCGCTCGATCACATCGTTCTCCGCATCGTAGGACAGATCGGAGTCGTCGAAGTAGAAGAAGTCGTAGTCGCGAATTCCCGCCCGAAGGTCTCGACCGGCCAGGTGGTTCCACACCGTCTGGAAGAGGCCACCCGCTGTCAGATACCACCCGGGGAGCCCCAGCTGCGGTGCGCGTCGAAGTATCTCGTCGACAGCAGGATTGGATCGAACGACCGAGACGAACTCGGCCTCGCCCGGCGGCATCACACCGGCAGGACGGCCAGACCGTGCGGCCTGAGGTTGACCGACTCGCAGCCGTCTGCGGTGACGACGACGATGTCCTCGATGCGTGCACCCCACTGTCCGCGGAAGTAGATTCCCGGCTCGATGCTGAACGCCATCCCCTCGGTGAGCGTGATGTCGTTTCCCGCAACGATGTACGGCTCTTCGTGTACCGACAGGCCGATCCCGTGGCCGGTGCGGTGCAGGAACGCCTCGCCCAGACCGGCGTCGACCAGGACGTCGCGGGCGGCCGCATCTATGGACTGCGCCGTGACACCGGGCACCACCGCATCGACAGCTGCCTGCTGGGCCCGCTCGAGTACCGCGTACTGCTCGGCGATCTCCGCCGAGGGCTCGCCGAGACTGTAGGTGCGGGTCGAGTCGGAGTTGTATCCCGGTGCGACAGGTCCCCCGATGTCGATCACCACGACGTCGCCCGCCTCGACGACTCGATCGGAGACCTCGTGGTGCGGATCGGCACCGTGCGGCCCGGACCCGACGATGATGAATTCCGGTGCAGTGTGGCCTTCTTCGACGATCGCGGCCGCGATGTCCGCGGCGATCTGCGCTTCCGTGCGGCCCACTCGAAGCCATTCACCCATCCGGGCGTGCACGCGGTCGATGGCGTGCCCGGCGCGCCGCAACGCGTCTATCTCGGCCGCATCCTTGACCATTCGGAGTTCGCGAAGCACGTCGGTGGCCAGCACCGGCACCGTGCCGAAGACACCCGCCAGCGGCACGAAATGTAGGGCGGGCATGGCGTCGGCGACGGCTGTTCTCGTTCCACCGGGAACTGCCGATGCCACCAGTGCGTACGGATCCACACCGTCGACCCAGTCGACGAGCGTCAGAGACAGCTCTTGCGCCGCGGAATCACCCAGTGCGGCGAGCTCGAGCCGAGGAACCACGACCGTGGGGGTTCTGCCGTCCGCGGGAACGACCAGAGCGATGAGACGCTCGAACGAACTGGCCTTCGATCCGATCAGGTACTGCAGATCCGGACCCGGGGTGATCAACAGGGCATCCAAGCCTGCTTCCGACGTCAGGCGAGCCGCGCGGGCGAGTCTGGACGCGTAGACATCGCTGGAGAAACGTGAGGAACTGACCGAAGAATCGACACTCATCCCACCAGGCTAGTGCCGTTTGGCAAGATGAGCCCCATGACCGCCCCCGGAAAGTCGCCGCTGCTGCTCCTCGACGGCGCGAGCCTGTGGTTCAGGGCCTACTACGCACTGCCCGAGTCGATTACGGCCCCCGATGGCCGACCCGTCAATGCCGTCCGAGGCTTCCTCGACATGATTTCGGCGTTGATCGCGCGCACCGAACCCAGCCGACTGGCGGTGTGCCTCGATCTCGACTGGCGGCCACAGTTTCGCGTCGACCTGGTGCCGTCCTACAAGGCGCATCGTGTTGCCGAGGCCGCGCCGGAGGTCGCCGAGAGCGAAGAGGTGCCGGAGACACTGACACCACAGGTGGACATGATCATGGATGTGCTCGCCGCACTGGGGATCGCGACCGCAGGCGCAGAGGGTCTCGAAGCCGACGACGTTCTGGGAACCCTGGCAGCGCGCGAGCGTCAGGACCCCGTGGTCGTGGTCAGTGGAGACAGAGACCTGCTTCAGGTTGCCGCCGACGAGCCGAACGAGGTGCGCGTTCTGTATGTGGGCCGTGGGTTGGCCAAAGCCGAATTATTCGATCCCGCACTGGTTTCCGAGCGCTACGGTGTGCCACTTCATCGAGCGGGCGAGGCGTACGCGGAACTCGCCCTCCTGCGCGGCGATGCCTCCGACGGCCTGCCCGGCGTCAAAGGAATCGGGGAGAAGACGGCGTCGACGCTGATGCTGAACTACGAATCCGTCGCTGCGCTGCGCGCTGCGGCACTCGATCCGTCCTCGGATATGGCCAAGGGCATCCGGGCGAAGCTGGCCAATGCGAGCGACTACCTGGACGCGGCACTTCCCGTTGTTCGGGTCGTCACCGACGCGACGTCGTCCTGTCCAAGTCCGACGAGATTCCGGCCGAGCCCGCCGATCACGCCACGCTGAACACTCTCGCCGAGACCCTCGGAATCGAGAACGCCGTGAACCGCCTCGTCTCTGCGATGGCGGCCACGGCGTCGAAGAACTGACCCGAGTGGCCGAGCCGGTCTACTTGGGTAGGGAGACCTCGTAGTTGGCGTCGTTGTCGAGGAAGGTCAACGTCACCGTCTTGAACGCACCGTCGACCGTCAGGGTGCAATCGACACTGGTCCCCGCCTCGACCTCGATGTCCTGGGGGCAGGACACACCGGAGACGTCGGACGCACCGTAGGACTCGGTGACGACCGTGCGAATACCCTCCTCGGCCGCAGCAGTGTCGAGGGTGGTCGTACGACCGAAGGCGAAAAACGACACCACAGCGATCACTGCGACCACTGCGATGACGGCACCGACGATGATCAGGGGCTTCTTCGACTTGGACCCGGCCTGCCCGGGCCCCTGCTGATTCGGGTACTGCTGGTTCGGGTACTGCTGATTGGGATTCCAGGGCTGCTGTGGCTGCTGGCCGTATGCACCCGGCCCGTACTGCCCACTACCGAATTGCTGTGGTGCGTAAGGGTTCTGGTACGCCGCATCGCCCGATGCAGGCGCACCGGCACCGGGATAGGGCGCGCCGTACTGCTGACCGGCCGGGTATTGCGCAGTGGGGTTCTGGCCCTGGGGGTAACCGCCCTGTGCATTCGGGCCTTGGGGATTCGGGCCTTGGGGGTACTGCCCCTGGGGGTAGCCGCCCTGTGCGTTCGGAGCCTGGGGGTATTGCCCCTGCGGATAGCCGGCAGGGGGGTACTGACCCGGCGGATATTGACCTTGTGGGTATTGACCTTGTGGGTACTGCCCCTGCGGGTACTGCCCCTGCGGGTACTGCCCCTGCGGGTACTGGCCCCCGGGCTGCTGAGGCTCTGCCCGTACGCACTCCGATCGGGTTCGCCGTACGGCGCGGCCGGCGGCTGCCCGTACTGATCCCACGCCGATGGTGTCGGAGTCTGTGGATCGGCCGAGGGACCGCCAGGCTGCGTCTCCGGCGTGTCTTTCGCGGCACCGTCCTGCTGATCGGGCTTGCGCGACCAGCTGTTGTCCGGATCGGTCGGACCGTATGGGCCGCTCATCTCGCCTCCACTGAAAATTCGGATTCGTCGGGGGTACAGTATCCCGCCCGTACTACTCTCCGCTGTACCGACCCGGCAGTCCGATTCGCTCCTGTCATGCGGCATCGACGGCGACCACGCCGCGGCGCAGAGCCGCGATCGCCCGCGCCGCAGTTCGCGACAGTTCCGGCTCCGGCGCCGCGAGCGAACCTGATCCAACAGGTCGATCACCTGCCGACACCAGCGCACGAAGTCTCCGCCGGACAGTGCCTTACCGTTGTCACCCGCGGTGACGAGAGCATCGACCAACGAATGGTTGGACGCCCACTTGTAGATCGCCTTCACGAAGCCCATGTCGGGTTCTCTCGTCGGCGGAAGCTTGTGCCGAACTTCGTCGGACCGCAGCTCGTGCCATACCCGCACCGTTTCGGTCAGCGCGTGTCGAATCGGACCGGTCGGACCGTGC
>NZ_BAOX01000029.1:0-28044 GCF_000813105.1 Rhodococcus sp. BS-15
GACGAAGGTGTTGCCTCCGCGCACCCACACCGCACCGAAGCCGTCCAGTGCGCGCTCGAAGGCGGCGGGCCGACCCACGTACTGGCGCAGATCCAGCTCGGCGGGCCGGTACCCGAGCGCCCGCAGCGGACCGAACTCGCTGCGAAGCGAGGATTCGCGAGCGGCAGCAGGCCACGCGTCCGATGCGTTCGCGATGACCGCGAGATCGGACGGCGGCCCGGTCAGCTCGACGAAAGCGTCGGAGTGACCGCCGAATCGGTACGACGACAGGAACAGCTTCATGCCGTCGATTCGCCGTTCAACCGGGCCAACCCGACGCGAACGGCGTCCGCGACACGCTCGGGCTCACGCAGGCGGCGCGTCACGAACCCGGTAGCGAACCGCAGCCGGTCCCGATGCCAGCGGGGCACCACGTGCAGATGCAGGTGGAACACCGTCTGAAATGCGGCCTTGCCGTCGTTGATCACGAGATTGGCTCCGTCGGCGCGCAGGTCCGAGTGGCGCACGGCGCGCGCCAACGTATGCCCGACGCGAAACACGTCGGCGGCCGCGTCCGGATGGGTCGAGTTCAGATCGGTGGCGTGCTCGCGCGGGACGACGAGCAGGTGTCCGCGACTGACCGGCCGGATGTCGAGAAAGGCGACCGCGTGGTCGTTCTCGAACACACGGTGTGCGGGGGCGTCGCCGGCGACGATGGCACAGAAGATGCAAGATTCCACGGTTGTCACTGTAGGGTCCGATCATCACCGATAGACCCGTATGGCGTGCATCACAATTGCTCGTCCTGTAGCTGCGGAATGCCGAACGGACTCGATTCAGAACGAATCGGACTGTGTTCCGGGTTACCCGCGGTCTGTCTCCTCTGGCTACTATCAGGGACCTTGTGCCTTTGTCGCATGGGTTCGTCCACTCGTCGCACGTTCGGGGCCATTGGCCGATCAGTGGACACCATTCAACGCAGGAAGACGGAGATTTGGATACATCGCAGAGCACTGAGAAGGGTTCGGGATCCACGACTGTCGTCGGTGTGGTTCGGGAATCGGGGGAGGGCGAACGTCGCGTCGCCCTGGTGCCCAAGATCGTTGCCTCCCTGACGGGTAAGGGCGTCGCGATCGTCGTCGAATCGGGTGCCGGTCTCGGCGCTCTGATTCCCGACGAGCTGTACGTCGCCGCCGGCGCGACCATCGGTGATCCATGGTCGGCGGACGTCGTGGTCAAGGTCGCGCCGCCGTCCGACGCCGAGATCGCCAAGCTGACGTCGGGTTCGACGCTCATCGGATTTCTGGCACCGCGCAACGCGGAGAACAGCATCGGGGCGTTGAAGGCAGCCGGAGTGCAGGCCTTTGCCGTCGAAGCGATCCCGCGGATCTCGCGGGCGCAGGTGATGGACGCACTGTCCTCTCAGGCCAACGTCGCAGGCTACAAGGCCGTGTTGCTGGCCGCGTCCGAGTCCACCCGGTTCTTCCCGATGCTCACCACCGCCGCGGGCACCGTCAAGCCCGCTACCGTGCTGGTACTGGGCGTCGGCGTGGCAGGTCTGCAGGCGCTCGCCACCGCGAAGCGTCTCGGCGGCCGCCCCACCGGGTACGACGTGCGTCCGGAGGTGGCGGATCAGGTTCGCTCCGTCGGCGCGCAGTGGCTCGATCTCGGGATCGACGCCGCAGGCGAGGGCGGATACGCACGTGAGCTGACCGAAGACGAACGAGTGCAACAGCAGAAGGCTCTCGAAGAGGCCATCAAGGGATTCGACGTGGTCATCACCACCGCGTTGGTGCCCGGACGCCCCGCCCCGCGACTGGTCACGGCGGCAGCCGTCGAGGGCATGAAGCCCGGCAGTGTCGTGGTCGACCTCGCGGGTGAGACCGGCGGTAACTGTGAACTCACCGAGCCCGGCGAGACCGTCGTCAAGCACGACGTCACCATCTGCTCGCCGTTGAACCTGCCGGCCTCGATGCCCGAGCACGCCAGCGAGCTGTACTCGAAGAACATCTCGGCATTGCTCGAACTCATGTTGGTCGACGGCAAGCTCGCCCCCGATTTCTCGGACGAGGTTCTCGCCGGTGCCTGCGTGACACGTGAGAAGGAGAACTGATGTACACCCCGCTGCTCGCGAACATTGCGATCCTGGTGTTGTCCGGGTTCGTCGGCTTCGCGGTGATCTCCAAGGTGCCCAACACCTTGCACACCCCGTTGATGTCGGGAACCAATGCCATCCACGGCATCGTCGTGCTCGGTGCCCTGGTGGTGCTCGGCAAGGTCGAGGATCCGTCCATCGGCCTGCAGGTCATCCTGTTCGTCGCCCTCGTGTTCGGAACCGTCAATGTCATCGGTGGATTCGTGGTCACCGACCGCATGCTCGGCATGTTCAAGTCCAAGCCGGTCCCTGCCAAGGCCACGAAGGGTGCTGACTCCTGATGGACAATCTCGTCAACATTCTCTACATCGTCGCCTTCGGCATGTTCATCTACGGCCTGATGGGTCTGACCGGACCGAAGACGGCCGTGCGCGGCAATCAGATCGCCGCGATCGGCATGTTCCTCGCTGTCGTGGCCACGCTGATCTCCATCCGAGACACCGGCAACTGGATTCTGATCGTCGTCGGTCTGGTCGTCGGCGTTGCGCTCGGTATCCCGCCTGCTCGCCGGGTCAAGATGACCGCGATGCCACAGTTGGTGGCTCTGTTCAACGGCGTCGGCGGTGGAACGGTCGCGCTGATCGCCTGGGCCGAGTTCCTCGACACGTCGGGTTTCTCGAACTTCAAGCACGGTGAATCACCGACGGTCCACATCGTCATCGGGTCGCTGTTCGCGGCGATCATCGGGTCCATCTCGTTCTGGGGATCGCTGATCGCGTTTCTCAAGCTGCAGGAGACCCTGCCGGTTCGCCCATCACCATCGGCAAGTTGCAGCAGCCGCTCAACGCTCTGCTGCTGATCGGCGCTGTGGCAGCTTCAGTGGTCATCGGCATCAACGCCACTCCGGGCGGCGGGGTGTCGCAGTGGTGGATCGTTGCGGTTCTCGTACTCGCCGGAGTTCTCGGTCTGACGGTTGTGCTGCCCATCGGTGGCGCGGACATGCCGGTCGTCATTTCGTTGCTCAACGCTCTGACCGGTTTGTCCGCGGCGGCCGCAGGTCTGGCGCTCAACAACACCGCGATGATCGTTGCAGGCATGATCGTCGGAGCCTCGGGCACGATCCTGACCAACCTCATGGCCAAGGCGATGAACCGTTCCATTCCGGCAATCGTCGCCGGTGGATTCGGCGGCGGTGACGCTGCTGCAGGTCCCGCGGGTGCAGGTGGCGGAACTGCGAAGGCCACGTCCGCGGCCGACGCTGCCATCCAGATGGCCTACGCCAACCAGGTCATCGTCGTTCCCGGATACGGCCTCGCCGTTGCGCAGGCACAGCACGCGGTCAAGGACATGGCCAAGCTGCTCGAGTCGAAGGGCGTCGAGGTCAAGTACGCCATTCACCCCGTCGCCGGTCGCATGCCAGGGCACATGAACGTGCTCCTGGCAGAGGCCGACGTCGCGTACGACGCGATGAAGGAGATGGACGACATCAACGACGAGTTCGCCCGCACCGACGTCACGTTGGTCATCGGCGCGAACGACGTCACCAAGAAGTTCTCCATCGCGGCGTCCGCCGCCCGGTTGGGCGACGCGGTCGAGCGATTGACGGCCAAGGGCTGCGTTGTCGCCGTCGGTACGTGCCCCGATCTCGGTGTCGTGACGGCCATTCCGCAGCCACTGCGCACCGTCGTCCGAAATTGGGGTCGACGTCTTGCGCACGCGCAGACGGCCCGCACGCTGAGCGCAGGCGGGCATCCGGTGGCGCTGGCGGATCTGCTCTCCCCCCGAGTTTCTCGCGGCACCCGACACCATGTTCTCGGCGGACCGCTTCCATCCGTCGGCCGCTGGTTACGAGCTCGCGGCGCAGCAGATTCTGCCGGTGCTCGCATCGGCGCTGGGGGTGTGGCACGGCGGCCCGCTACCTGAGCTGCCGACCGTGTCCGCTGCCGCCGAATCACGCAAGGCCATTCCCCGCGCCACGGCCGCACTCGATCGTTTCCTGCGTCGCAGAACGGCAGAGCTCGATGCCGAGATCGTCACTGCGTCGGAGGATCTCGTACGTCGTGGCGGCGGCGGTCGGGCGGGGTTGTAAGTTCGGTCAGGAGACATCGCCTACTCGGCGGTAACAGAGCAGGTAAGCAGTATCGATTCGAAGGAGATCTCATGCCAGAGGCAGTCATCGTCGCCACCGCGCGCTCACCGATCGGCAGGGCGATGAAGGGGTCGCTCAAGGACATTCGTCCCGACGACCTCACCGCTCAGATGGTCGCCGCCGCGCTGGCCAAGGTGCCTTCGCTGGACCCGAATGACATCGACGACCTGCTCCTGGGCTGCGGTCTGCCCGGCGGCATGCAGGGCAACAACCTCGCTCGTATCGTCGCAGTGCAGCTCGGCTACGACTCGCTCCCCGGAACAACGATCACGCGCTACTGTTCGTCCTCGCTGCAGACCACCCGCATGGCGCTGCACGCGATCAAGGCAGGCGAAGGTGACGTGTTCATCTCCGCAGGCGTCGAGAGCGTGTCGAGCTTCGTCCACGGCAGCTCGGATTCGCTTCCGGAAAGCCACAACCCGATCTTCGCCGACGCCGAGGCCCGCACCAAGAAGGCACAGGAAGAGGGCGCGGACAGCTGGACCGACCCCCGCGAGAACGGCGAGCTGCCCGACGCGTACATCGCGATGGGCCAAACGGCCGAGAACGTCGCCCTCCTCACCGGCATCACCCGCGAGGACCAGGACCACTGGGGCGTCCGCAGCCAGAACCGCGCCGAAGAGGCGATCAACGCAGGCTTCTTCGAGCGGGAGATCACCCCGGTGACCCTGCCCGACGGCACCGTCGTCAACACCGACGACGGACCTCGCGCAGGCACCACCTACGAGAAGATCAGCCAGCTCAAGCCGGTCTTCCGTCCGAACGGCACCATCACCGCCGGTAACGCCTGCCCGCTCAACGACGGCGCAGCGGCGCTGGTCATCATGAGCGACACCAAGGCCAAGGAACTGGGTCTGACCCCGTTGGCCCGCATCGTCTCCACCGGCGTCACCGGCACGTCACCGGAGATCATGGGCCTCGGACCGATCGAGGCCACTCGCAAGGCGCTGAAGATCGCGGGCATGTCGATCTCCGACATCGACCTGTTCGAGATCAACGAGGCCTTCGCCGTGCAGGTCCTCGGATCGGCGCGCGACCTCGGCATCGAGGAGGACAAGCTCAACGTCTCCGGCGGTGCCATCGCGATCGGCCACCCGTTCGGTATGACCGGTGCACGCATCACCACCACGCTGCTGAACAACCTGACCACACAGGACAAGACGTTCGGCGTCGAGACCATGTGCGTCGGCGGCGGCATGGGTATGGCCATGGTGCTGGAACGTCTCAGCTGAGCCGAGGCATCACCACGAAAAAGCCCCGCCCTCTTCAAGGAGTGGCGGGGCTTTTTCGTGTGAGCACTAGTCGTTCTGGAAGTAGCTCAGCAGACGCAGGATCTCGATGTACAGCCACACCAGGGTGATGGTCAGGCCGAGGGCGACGCCCCAGGCTGCCTTCTCCGGTGCCTGTGCACGGATCAGCTGATCGGCCTGGTCGAAGTCGAGCAGGAAGCTGAAGGCGGCGATGCCGATGCAGACGAGGCTGAAGATGATGGCCAGGGGTCCGCCGTCACGCAGCCCCAGTCCACCATCCATGAAGAAACCGGCCACGAGGTTGCCGAGCATCAGGACGACGACACCGATGAGGGCACCGACGACCATGCGGGTCAGACGCGGGGTGACGCGGATCGCACCGGTCTTGTAGACGATCAGCATGCCGAAGAACACGCCGAACGTGCCGAGGACGGCCTGGGAGATGAGTGTCCCGGCTCCGACCCCCTGGATGGGGAAGGTGAACAGGAAGGACAGGGCTCCGAGGAAGATACCCTCCGCCGCCGCGTACGCGAGAACGATCGCCTTGTTGTCCATCTTGCGGCCGAACGTCGCGAACATGACCAGACCGAAGCCGACCAGTCCGCCACCGATGACGAACGGGATGGCCAGATCGTTGTTGTTCTGGACGAGGAGATACGAGATGATCGCCGTGACGCTCAGCACACCGAGGGTGATGCCGGTCTTGGTGACGACGTCGTCGATGGTCATGGCCCGCTGAGCGGGCTGCGTGGTGTACGGATCGGCCTGCGTTCCGGGATGCTGGCCGAAGGTTGCGGCCTGCGAGGCTCCAGCCGTCGCAGATCCGAATGTGGCGTAGCCGCCGCCCTGCTGCTTGGGCAGGTTGCGGAACACCGGGTTGCTGGAGGTGCGCACCGTGTCTCTTCCCTTCGTAAGTTCTGATCCCCACCGGGGATCTCCCCGTCGGTCATCAGTAGAACGTCTGACATCCGGACAAAAGTTCCCAGGAGGAGAACTTCTACGACGGACAAATCGGACTCTACCGGGTACGGCCTCGACACGCGGAGACGACGGCGTGTGTGACACCGAATCGAAACGGGCACTATGAGGAAATGGCAATCGAAGACGGACCGACCAGACCTTGGACCCCAGCGAGAGCGTCGACTCCGACGAGGTGCGCAACGATGACGGCGACACCGTGGTCGATCCTCCCGACCACTGGAGCGAGGCCAACAGCTTCGGCACCACGGCCCGCGAGGCCGCCGAGGGCGAGAGTCTGGACCTCAAGCTCAGCGAGGAAGAACCCGACGTCGCCGTCGAGGAGGATCTCGACCGACCGATCGCGGAGACGCCCGATGACGAACTGACCGAAGAACTGGTCGACCACGTGGTCGAGGAATCCGACGAGGATCCCGACATCGATTACGCGGAAGGTCAGCGTCAGGCCGAAATCGTCGAGGGCACTCTCGTCGAGGATCTCGGCCGCAACCGGGGACAGATCGACGGAACCCCCGAAGACGGCGGCCCGGTCACCTGATGCTCACCGTTACTCGCTCCGGCGTACCGAGCGAGCGACGGTGAACTTGCCGTTGCGCCCCATCAGGTCGGTGGGGCCAACGGCGTCGGCCAGTTCGCGTCGATAGTTCAGATGGGTGTTGAACACCGTCCACAGCTGCCCGCCGGGCCTCAGGACTCGGCCCGCCGCCGCGAACAACTTGCTCGCGCCGCCCGTGTGCACTGCGGCACCCTCGTGGAACGGCGGGTTGCACACCACGAGATCGACCGACTCGGACTCGACAGTGGACATCGCATCGTCGGCGAGCACCGATACTCGCGTCCCGTTGGCCTCGGCTGTGGCCGCCGCCGACGCGATCGCTGCGGCCGAGCGATCGGTGGCGATCACCTCGAGATCGGGCCTGGACCGGGCCAGCTCGGTAGCGAGAATCCCTGTGCCACAACCCAAGTCGACGGCAACACGGGCTCGCGGGAGCATCTTCGGAACGTACTCGAGCAGATAGCGCGTCCCGATGTCGAGACCGGCCCCCGCGAACACCGCGCCGTGCGCCACCACCGTCAAGTCCAGATCGGCAATCCGCTTGCTCACCGGATACGTCATGCCCGACGCCACCGCCCCACGTGCGGTGAGCACTCGGGCTTTCTGCCGCCCTCGGCCGGCCGTGACGGTCTCGAACGACTTTCGTAGGACGTCGTTCATTGCCGGGGTCATGTGCTTGTCTCGTCCGCCCGCGAGGACGACGACGTCCGCCGACGCGTGTGCGGCGATGTGCTCGGCGATCTCGGTCAGTTCGGCCAGAACGCGCGGCAATTGCATCAGCACCACCCCGACGCCGTCGAGCAGTTCGGCACCCAGTGCGTGCTGGGTGTAGGAGCCCGACATCGAGACCCGTGCCGCGTTCAGCTCGAGCGCTCGCACGCCGGTGACGGCGTCCTGATGCACGCGTATCGCGGAGAACCCGAGAGACGCGGCCCCGAGGGTCAGGGCTCCGTACCGGTCGCCGATCACCGCGATCGGCGTGGTCCTGTCGATTCCGGGAAGTTCGTCGACGGTATCGAGGACGAGGCGGTCCGCAGCGTCGACGGCATGGAGGTTGGGCGCCTCGGCGTCGGGCTCACGACGAAGGGCGTCGAACAGGGATTCATCGGGCACTCGAGCAGTATCCCACCCGGCGGAGCCAGACAGCCCGCGCGGCGAGTGGCTATTGCCGCGAATCAGGGGCATGCTCGGGGAATGGAACACCAAGACAAGAACGAGGCGCTCTTCAGCCATCCCGACGATGCGTCCACCGATGCACACGCCGAAACCTCCAAGCCTGCCGTCTACACCGCCCTGTTCAGCGGCGCGAACGAATAGCTGGAACAGCCCGTCACGACAGGTAGCGGAGGTACTCCAACGCCTTGGTCGCATGCACGTGACCGCGTTCGCTCTGCACCACCATCCGCACCACTCGGTTCCGATCGATCACGAATGTCGTCCGCTTCACGGACAGTAGCTGCCGCAGGTACCCACGGTTGGCCGCATGCGCCCGCCCGCGTTCGAGCTCACGAAGCCGACGCCGCCGGGTGAACCACCCGCCTCGTCGCACTCCGAACTGCTCTGCCACCGCACCGTCGGAGTCGGACAGCAACGGGTAGTCGAAGGACCTCTGCAGCGCGAAATGCTGGTTGCGGTCTCGGGTGTCGGTACTGATGCCCACCCGTTGTGCGCCGAACCTCTCGAATTCCGTGCCCAAGTCCCTGAAGTGACACGCTTCGGCCGTGCAGATGGGGCTGTTGGCCGCCGGGTAGAAGAACAGTACGACCGGACCCGACGCGGTCAGGTCGGCGAGCGCACGAAGTTCGCCGGAATGGTCCGGCAACTCGAAGTCCGGGGCGGTCTTTCCGATGCGCATGGGCCCGAGGTTACCGCTCAGCCCTCCACGAGGGCGGCAGTCAGGCGTTGTCGGAGATCCCGATCGATGCCCAGGTAGTTCAAATATCCCTCGAACGAGCCGTGGGTCGACTTCATGACGTCCAGTCCGTGCTCCAGGTAGGACGCGCGGACCCCCAACATCGCGTCGGTGGGTAGGCCGTCCGCCTCCGCGGCTCCCGCCCACGTGCGGCGCACGTGAGCGAGCAGTGGGGCCACCGCGTCGTTGCTTCTCAGGTAATCCGCGACGATGTCGTCCTCGTCGACCCCCGCGGCCCGCAGGACCGTCGACACGGTCCACCCTGCTCGGTCCTTACCCGCCGCGCAGTGGACCAGAACCCCACCGCGTCGTTCGGCGAGGGCGTCGACCACTCGTTTGATGGCATACGACGCCCCGTCGAGTGTCGGATAGGAGCATACGCCCGCAGCATGTAGTCCACTTGGCTCTGCTCGTCGCTGATCGGAGCTTCGTGGGGGGGCGCGCTCGCCCCGCACGGTGTCGAACGGCACCGAGATCGATCGGACCCCCTCGGGAACTCGGTCGGCGCCACTTCGGCCAATCTCCGGCTCACCGCGAAAGTCGAACACCGTACGAATGCGAGGTCCGCGACGGTGCGCTGACCGTGCTCGGTCAGCGCACTCAATTCCGATGCGCGATAGAACGATCCGGCCCGAACCGTGGCCCCGTCCGTGGTGCGCGCGCCGCCGAGATCGCGGAAGTTCCAGGCCCCGTCTAGGGCGAACTGATCGTGTACCGGGGCGTCGGGCATGGGTTCGACCCTATCGAAGGTGATGCTACGAGCGCGGTACCAGCCACCGACGTAGCCGGGCGGTGACGAACGGCATCACCACGTAGACCATCAGCGGCGTGCACATCATCACCACCAGTGCGGTACGCAGAGCCACGTTCAGGTCCGTCAGGTGTGGCGTCACAACGATGTTGACGAGCAGACTGACGGCATAGAAGGCAACGCCGATAGAGATCGCCTGCTTCCACCGCGGCGGCGGGCCACCGATCACTCGAACCGCGTCGGTGAGGTTGGACTGCGGTTCGAACCATCCCTCCACACCGGAAAGTCGATGTGTCGCAACGTCGTCGGCGATGGGACGGCCGGTGCTGAGCCACGCGCGTCGGGCATCCGAGCGCAGCCAGCCGTCGAGGTTGTCATGTGTCTCGAATCGATACAGCACGTGATAATCGCTGGAATTACCGGAACTGCGCAGCCAACCGCCACCGAGAAATCCCGGAAAGGTTCGGACGAGATCCATCCCGCGATCGGTCCACTCCACGAAGTCGGCCTCGTATCCCTGACGAACGCGTCGTGCGACCGAGGTCGTGACGTGATCGAGCGTGTCGGTCGTGGTCATGCGGTACCCCTCCTGCGCGTGTTCGTCGCGGATCGATGTGTTCTACACAGAGTGCGGCAATATGGACCTACATTCAAATCGTGAGCCGAATCGAAGATCGATGGCTCAATTTCTCGAAGGATGTGACAATTCGTCTACACAGACTCTTCTCGAGCGACCTGGAGTGGACGGATGGCACAGCACCGACCCGAGTACCGGCTCGACGACGTGGACCGACGCATCGTCACCGAACTCAGCCGTGACGGCCGAATGTCCATGCGCGCCCTGGCCGAGGCCACCCATATCTCGCGGGCGCACGCGTACGTGCGCGTCGACCGTCTCGTCGACGAAGGAGTCATCGAGGGATTCACCGCACGCATCGCCTACGAGAAAGCGGGGTTCGGCGCGTCGGCGTATGTGGCACTGTCCATTCGGCAGGATTCCTGGCGCGCCGTCGCCGACGACCTGAGCACCTTCCCGTTCGTCGAACACGTCAGCCTCATGGGCGGCGACTTCGACGCACTCGTTCTGGTGCGAGCTCCGGACACCTCGGCACTACGCCATCTGGTGCTCGACAAGCTGCAGGGACTCGACGGGATACTGTCGACGCGAACCTGGCTGATCTTCGACGAGGCGATCGGCCCCGGCGCGCAGTGGACCGCAGAGACAACGAACGGGAGCAATCCATGACCACGTCCGAGCGAGAACGGAACTCCGCCGACGTCATCGTGATCGGCGGCGGAATCGGGGGTGTCTCGCTCGGTTACGAACTCGCGAGCGACCGACGCGTCGCACTGCTCGAGCGCGAATCGACCCTGGCCTTCCACACCACCGGACGTTCGGCCGCCCTGTTCCTGGAAACCTACGGCAACAGCACCATTCGGGCACTGACGACGGCCAGCCGGGCATTTCTGGTCGACCCGCCGGAGCACTTCCGATCCGAGCTGCTCGCCCCGCGACCGCTGCTGCAGTTCGCGGCAACCGGGCGAGGTGACGCGCTCGAGGCAACGTACGCGGACGTCAGCCGACTGACACCCGACGCCCGATTGGTCTCCCCGACCGACGCGCGTACGCTCTTCCCGCCGCTACGTCCCGAACTGATCGATTGTGCACTGTACGAACCACATTCGATGGAGGTCGACGTTCACGCACTGCATCAGGGCTTCGTGCGGGGGCTGCGCGATCGAGGTGGACGAGTCCACACCGGGGCAGGCGTGACACAACTGAGACGCGTCGACGGACTGTGGCACGTGCACACCACGGACGGGTCGGTCCACACCGCTCCTCTCGTCGTCGACGCAGCAGGCGCATGGGCGGACGTCGTCGGCGAGATGGCGGGTGCCGATCCGATCGGACTCGTCCCGATGCGTCGGTCGGTGTTCATGGTCGCCGCGCCCGATGATCTGGACACCGCGAATCTGGCGACGTTGAGCGACATGGACGAGAAGTTCTACATCAAACCAGATGGCGCACAGTTGTTGTGCTCACCGGCTGACGAGACGCCCACCGAGCCCAGTGACGCGCGTCCCGACGAATTGGAGATCGCGCGCGCGTTCGACGACATCGCCGAGGCGACCACGCTGACGGGCCGGCATTTGCGGTCGTCCTGGGCGGGTCTGCGCAGTTTCGTTCCCGATCGCACCCCGGTCGTGGGCTTCGATCGGAAGGTCGAAGGTTTCTTCTGGTGCGCCGGTCAGGGTGGATACGGAATCCAGACCTGTGCGGCACTGGCCCGAGTCGGCGCGACAATCGTTCGCGGAGAACCACTTCCACAGGACGTGGCCGCCCGCGGACTCGACGAAGCGGACCTGTCGCCAGGCCGATTCTGGTGAGAGGCGCTCCGCGCCACGTGCACGAAAGCTCGACCTGGGCTACGAAGTTCCACTCACATCGACAAGCTCAGCCGGCCACGACGCGTCGTAGATCACGCACCGTGGTTCGGTAGATGTCCAGTAGATCGGCGTCCTGCCCACCGTCGACTCGCTCGGCCCAGTCGTCGAAGGCGATGCGCATGACCATCCCGGCCCCCTCGACCAGAAGTCTCGCGTAGGAACGCGGCTCGTGGCCACCGAGCCTCTCGGCTACCGCATCGGTGACGCGGCACAACGTCATCGCGTCGTGGGCGAAGGCCGCGGAACGCAGGTGCGCGTCGGCGCCGATCAGCCGTCGGGTACGCCGGAGGCGATCTCGCACCTCGTCCGGCGCGGAAGAAAGTCGTTCGACGGATCGCTCGTAGAGTGCTTCGATACCGGTGATGGTGATGTTCTTCGGTGCCGTGGACGCCAGCCAGGCGTTCAGGTCGACATCCAGGTCCGAGTCGTTTCCGAGGACGGACTCCTCCTTCGACGCGAAGCTGCGGAAGAACGTGCTGGGCGACACCCCGGCCCGACGCGCGATCTCGTCGACCGTCGTCGCGGCGCACCCTTGCTTCTCGAACAGGTCGAGCGCGGCGCGGGTGATCTCGAGTTGGGTGTCTCGGCGACGTCGCTCTCGCAGATCGGGCGCTCGTTCGGTCATCCTCGTCACTCCTTCGTATTCTCGCTGTCAACTTACCAGTAGTATTCAAGTTGACAGTCACTGTCATGATGATTCAAGCTATCTGAGCGGGCCGAAAGTCCGCACTTCGAACCCATAATCGAAAGCTTCCGATGACCTCACCTGAAACCGACCACATGTCCGAGCCCACGTCGGGCGACGAACTCGCGCCGGGCAGCAAACTACTGATCGGCTTTCTCGTCATCGCGGCGTTCGTCATGATCCTCAACGAGACGATCATGAGCGTGGCACTACCGACCCTGATGGTCGACCTCGACATCACGGCGACGACGGCGCAGTGGCTCACCACCGGATTCCTGCTGACCATGGCCGTGGTCATCCCCATCACCGGATTCCTGTTCCAGCGATTCACGTTGCGTCAGGTGTTCATGGCAGCGATGACGCTGTTCACCGTCGGCACACTGCTCGCGGCCTCGGCCCCGGGATTCGAACTGCTCCTGCTCGGACGCATCACCCAGGCCAGCGGCACGGCAATCATGTTGCCGCTGCTCATGACCACGGTGCTCACCGTCGTCCCGGCCCACAAGCGCGGCGCGATGATGGGCGTGATCTCCATCGTCATCGCCGTGGCACCCGCTGTCGGTCCGACGATCTCGGGCATCATTCTCAACTCGCTGGACTGGCGCTGGATGTTCTGGCTCGTCCTGCCGATCGCCCTCCTCGCGTTCGCGATCGGGACCACTCTCGTGAAGAACGTGCCCCAGACCGGGCGACCGTCGTTCGATCCGCCGTCGGTCGTGTTGTCCGCGTTGGCGTTCGGCGGGATCGTCTACGGCCTGAGCAGCCTCGGACACTCGGCCGAGGATTCCGTGGTGCCGGTTTGGCTGCCGCTGGTGGTCGGTGCGATCTCCCTCGTCGTGTTCGTTCTCCGGCAGATCTCGCGCCAAGATCGCGGCGGCGCACTGCTGGACATGCGTCCGTTCCGCACCCCCACCTTCAGCATCGGCCTCGGTATGATCGCGATCTCGATGATGGCACTGTTCGGCGCTCTGATCCTGCTGCCGATGTATCTGCAGAACGTCCGCGGACTCGACACTCTCGACACCGGCCTGATGCTGCTCCCCGGCGGACTGCTGATGGGTCTGCTCGCGCCGTTCGTCGGACGCATCTTCGACCGAATCGGTCCGCGCCCGTTGGTCATTCCGGGCGCGATGGTGGTGAGCGCCGCACTGTGGTCGATGACCGTGCTGGACGCGCAATCTGCGCTCCCGCTCGTGATCGGTATCCACATGCTGCTCTCGGCGGGTCTCGCTCTCATCATGACGCCGCTGATGACATCGTCGCTGGGATCGCTTCCGACACAGCTGTACTCACACGGAAGCGCCATCTTCAACACTGTTCAGCAGTTGGCCGGTGCTGCGGGTACCGCCCTGTTCGTCACCGTCATGTCGAACACCGCAGCAGCCCGAATCTCCGACGGCGCAACCCAGGTCGGCGGTTCGGAGGCCGGTATCCACACCGCGTTCCTCTACGGCGGCGCAGTATCTCTGGTGGCCGTCGCTGCGTCGTTCTTCATCCGCGCCCCGGCACGCAAGGATCTCGACGAGGTCGCTCCCGTACAGCCGGTGCACTGAGTCAACCGAATTCGACCATCTCCGCAGCCGCAGAAACGATCTCGTCTTCCGACAGGAGGACGAGATCGGCTGCGGCGCCCAGCGGAACGAACGAATTCTTGCTCGCCACTCGGCGGATCGTACCCGCGTAGCCACCCTCGATCAGGGCCGTCACGACGCCTTCTCCCACTCCCCCGTCGTGGCGGGTCTCGTCCGCGATCAACACTCGATCGAAGCCTTCGAGCCGGCGCAGAAGGTCGTCGACCGGCAGCGGAACGATCCAGCGCAGATCGACGATCGTCACGCCGATGCCGCGCTCACGCAACCTCGACGCGGCGCGCCTGCTCATCACCACCCCGTTACCGAAGGTGACGATGGCCAGATCCTCACCGTCCGAATGGGTTGCGATGGTCGCGAACTCGGCCGACGCGTCGTCGACGCACCGCAACGCCCCGTCGCCGTCGTCCAGATCGACGCGGTGGTACAGCGCAATCGGCTCCAGAAAGACGCATACCCGTCCCTCCTCCACGGCCAGCGCCACGCACGTCCGCAGCAGCGCGGCGGCCTCGGCAGCGGAACTCGGAACGGCAACGACGATGCCCGGAATATCGCGCAGAACCGCAACCGCGTTGTCGTTGTGGAAGTGCCCTCCGAAACCACGCTGATACGCCAGACCGGCGATGCGCACGACCATCCCGTTGGTGAACTGCGCATCGGAGAAGAACTTGAGCGACGCGGCCTCACCGCGCAGCTGATCCTCGGCGTTGTGCAGGTACGCCAGATACTGGACCTCGGGTATCGGAACGAATCCTGCGAGCGCGGTACCGAGGGCGGTGCCGAGCACCGTCTGCTCGTCGAGCAGGGTATCGAAAACCCTTGCTGCGCCGAACTTCTTGCGCAAACCTTTCGTGACGCCGTAGACGCCGCCCTTGACAGCCACGTCCTCGCCGAACACGAGGACATCCGGTCGCGCCGCCATGATGTCGGCAAGCGTCGTGTTGATCATGGCGGCGAGCGTCAGACGCGGCCCGCCCTGTGTCGGTCGCAGGCTCTGCTCGGTGGCGGCCACGGCAATCGGTCGCCGTTCGGTGAGCGGAGCCATCACCGCGTCCGCGGTGACCAGGCGAGACGATGCCCCGGACCGGAGTGACTCGACCATCGCCTCGGCCTCGGTCATCACGGTCTCGCGTACTGCCTCGTAGCGACCTTCGACGTCGGCTGCCGAGAGCACACCGGCCCCGATCAGCGCACGTGCGCAGGCCAGCAACGGATCTCGTGCGTAGTCGCCGACGATGTCTGCGTTGGTGCGGTACGCGAGCTCGGCGTCGGATCCGGCGTGGCCCATCAACCGCACTGTCTCGAGGTGCAACATCACCGGCCGACGCCCCGACCGCACTGCGGCGACAGCGGCGTCCACGGTACTCATCAGCGCGACCGGGTCTGTCCCGTCGGCTCGGACGTACTCGATCGACGGAAATCGGCTGAGCGACTGCGCGATCCAGCCCCGCGGCGACCGGGTACTGATTCCGATGCCGTTGTCCTCGCAGACGAGAAGGATCGGCATCGGAATCGACTGGTGGGCACAGTACGCAGCCGAATTGAGCGCACCGACCGTCGTCGAATGATTGGCCGAGGCATCGCCGAAGCTGCACACCACGATGGCGTCCTCGGGCCACGGCGTTCGATGACGCAGCGCCTTCGCGCGACCGAGAGCGAACGCCAGTCCGACCGCGCGCGGAACCTGCGAGCCGATGGTGGAGGTCTGTGGCACGATGCCCAGATCCGGGTGCCCGAACACCTTGTGGCGTCCGCCCGAGATGGGGTCGCGGGTGGAGGCGACCAACCCGGCCAGCACGTCGTGGATCGGGTTTGAACCCGAATGCTGTTGTGCACGTGCGGCATAGAAACCGCCCGAGCGGTAGTGCAGCAGGGCCGGGTCGGTGACCGTCGTCGCGGCACCGACGGCTGCATTTGCTTCGTGCCCGGACGATCCGATGGTGTAGTACCCGAAGCCCTCGGACTGCAACCAGCGGGCTGCGAAGTCCAGGTGCCGGCTCGCGAGCTGCGCATCGAAGTACCGCAGCAGACGATCCGGATCGGCGAGCTCCGGCCCGCCCGTCGAGGCGACCCTGATCCGGTCCAGGAAATGCGCGTCGATCGCGTTCGCCACGCTCGCCCCTCTTCGTCTCACGGTACGAGCTGGGAAGTCAGCCCAGCGCGATCATATCCACCGGAGAGCTCAACAACCGGCCGACGAGCGCGAGAAACTGCGATCCTTGCTGACCGTCGACGAGGCGATGGTCGAACGAGAGCGACAGTGTCGTCGCCGACCGTAGTGCGATCTCGCCCTCGTGTTCCCACGGCATGCGGCGAATGGAGCCGAAACAGAGGATGGCGGCCTCGCCGGGGTTGAGGATCGGCGTACCGGCGTCGACTCCGAACACTCCGACGTTGGTGATGGTGATCGTGCCGTCGGCGAGATCGGCCGGACTGCTCTTGCCTTCCTTGGCCGTCCGCGTCAGATCCGAGAGCGCGCGGGCGATGTCCACCAGAGACTTCTCGTGTGCGTCCTTGATGTTCGGCACCATCAGTCCGCGCGGAGTCGCGGCGGCGATACCGAGATTGACGTAGTGCTTGGTCACGATCTCCTGAGTCGTCTCGTCCCAGGAGGAGTTGAGCGACGGATTCGATTTCAGCGCAACGAGAACCGCCTTGGCGACCAGAGCCAGCGGGGTCAGCCGCACGTCTGCGAAGTGGGTCGAGGACCGCAGGGAGTCCAGCAGTATGAGGGTGTCGGTGACGTCGACGGTCACGAACTCGGTGACGTGCGGAGCGGTGAATGCACTGCGCACCATCGCATCCGCCGTGTGCTTGCGCACCCCCTTGATCGGTGTGCGCTCTTCGCGACCGACCCGTAGCGGGGCCTGCTCCCCTGCAGTGTCGGCTCCGTGCAGATACGACTCGACATCCTCGCGGGTGACGTCGCCGCGAGTTCCGGTCGGGGGAACCTCGGCCAGATCGACAGCGTTGTCCTTGGCGATCTTTCGCACCGTCGGTGCCGCCAGCGGTTTTCCGTTCTGCGCGTTCGATGTCGGAGCGACCGGCGTGCTCCCCCGGCCGCCGCGTCGACTCGATCCTTCCTTCGCCACGCCGTAGCCGACGAGAACCGGGACGCGTTCCTCGCTGTCCTCCACCGGACTCGCGTCGTCCACATCGGTGCCGGCGACGACGACTTCGGGGTCCTCGGTGTCTCCATCGACTCGGATGTCGATGATCGGGACCCCGACCTCGACGGTGTCACCTTCCGACACATGAAGGGCAGCAACGACGCCCGCGAACGGTGAGGGAAGTTCGACGGCGGCCTTGGCCGTCTCGACCTCGGCGATGTTCTGATTCAGCTCGATAGTGTCACCGACGGCGACGAGCCAGGTCAGCAGATCGGCTTCGGTGAGTCCTTCCCCGAGGTCGGGCAATGGAAAGCTCTTGATGGTGGGCATCGTCGAATCCTGTTCGGTACGTATCGGCGGCGGTCGGTGAACGCGAGGTCAGTGCGAGCGGCAGCGGTCGACTGCGTCGAGAATCCGGTCGACGTCGGGGAGATAGAACTTCTCCAGCTTCGACGCCGGGTACGGAGTACCGAAGCCGCCGACGCGCAGCACCGGCGCTTCGAGGTTGTAGAAGCAGCGTTCGGAGATTCGAGCGGCGATCTCGGAGCCGAGGCCCATGAACACGGGGGCCTCGTGCGTGACGACCAGCCGTCCGGTCTTGCGTACCGAGGCCTCGATGGTTTCGAAGTCGATCGGCGAGAGAGAGCGCAGGTCGATGACCTCGATCGAGATTCCCTCGTGGGCAGCGACTTCGGCGGCCTTGCGGGCGGTGGCAACGAGCGGACCGTAGGCGATGAGGGT
The DNA here is from genome assembly GCF_000813105.1 of Rhodococcus sp. BS-15. Lineage (NCBI taxonomy): Bacteria > Bacillati > Actinomycetota > Actinomycetes > Mycobacteriales > Nocardiaceae > Rhodococcus > Rhodococcus sp. BS-15. The sequence continues at coordinate 18,244 of NZ_BAOX01000029.1, forward strand.
GATGTCGGTGCCCTCGGTGACCACCCGCGCCCGATGCAGCGGGTAGGACGCGTCGAGATCGCGCGACTCCAGATCGATCGGGCTCTTCTCCCAGTACCGGCGCTTCGGTTCGAAGAACAGCACCGGGTCGTCGCTGGCGACGGCTTGCTGAATCATCGAGTAGCCGTCGGCGGCATTGCTGCAGGTGACGACACGAAGGCCTGCGGTCTGCGCGAAGTAGCCCTCGGGAGACTCCGAATGATGCTCGACGGCACCGATTCCGCCACCGTAGGGCACGCGAATCGTCATCGGAATCTTCACATTGCCGCTGGTACGGTAGTGCAGTTTGGCGACCTGCGAGACGATCTGGTCGAACGCCGGGTAGATGAAGCCGTCGAACTGGATCTCGCACACCGGGCGGAATCCCCGCATCGCGAGTCCGACTGCGGTGCCGATGATGCCCGATTCGGCCAGCGGCATGTCGAGTACACGACCGGGGCCGAAGTCCTTCTGCAGGCCGTCGGTGATGCGGAAGACGCCGCCGAGTTTGCCGATGTCCTCGCCCATCAGCAGAACTTTCGGGTCGTTCTCCATCGCTCGTCGCAGACCTGCATTGATGGCCTTGCCCAACGGAAGACTGGTGGGCCGTTCCAGGGTGGTCATGACATGGCTCCTTCGAATCCGGCTTGGTACGAGGCGAACTGGGCCCGCTCGTCATCCAGAAGGGGGTGTGGATCGGCATAGACGTTGTCGAACACCGACATCGCTTCCGGTTCGATTGTCTCCAGGCACCCGCGACGAAGCTCGGCGGCGACGTCGTCGGCCGTCCGCTTCACCGAGGCGGCGAACGTATCGTCGAACACGCCGATTCGCCTGAGCAGCTTCTCGATTCGATCGATCGGATCCTTGGCGCGCCATTCGTCGTCGGTGGCACCCGAGCGGTATCGCGTCGGATCGTCGGACGTGGTGTGCGGGCCCATGCGGTAGGTGACGGCCTCGATGAGCGTCGGGCCGCTGCCTTCACGCGCCCGCGCCAGTGCTGCCCTGGTCACAGCCAGGACGGCGAGGACGTCGTTTCCGTCGACGCGGACCGACGGAATTCCGTATCCCTCACCGCGGGCGGCGATCGTCGCCTTCGTCTGCACCGTCACCGGTTCGGAGATGGCCCACTGGTTGTTCTGGCAGAAGAAGACCACCGGTGCGTGGAAACTCGCGGCGAAGCCGAGTGCCTCGGAAATGTCGCCCTGGCTGGTGGCACCGTCGCCGAAGTAGGTGATGGCCGCGCCCTCGGCTCCCTCGAGTTGCATGCCGATGGCGTACCCGGTTGCGTGCAGGCCCTGCGACCCGACGATGATCGCCGGCGTCGTCATGCGGTATTCGTACGGGTCCCAGCCGGAGAGGGTCGATCCGCGCCAGAAGCGCAGCATCCGGGTGGGGTCGACGCCCCGGCAGTAGGCGACCCCGTGCTCGCGGTAGCTGGCGAACACGAAGTCCTCGGTGTCGAGCGCGCGAGCCGAACCGACCTGCGCCGCTTCCTGCCCGAGCAACGGTGCCCACAACCCCAGTTCGCCCTGTCGCTGGAGCGCGGTCGCCTCGGTGTCGATGCGCCGGACGACCACGAGATCGCGGTACATCTCCATCATCGCGGCCGTGTCGATGTCGGCGACGAGAGGCGAGTAGGTCTCGTTGCGGACCACCGTTCCAGATTCTTTGATCAGCTGTACCAGCGAGGTGGTGTTCATGTTCGTGGCACTCTCCGTCGTGGTGTGATGTCTTTCACAAGCACACCACCGACATCCACCCTGCACAAGTGATGACTTCACAACTGCGCAGTGTGCACAATATTGGGTAAAGACTGAGCTACAGGAAGTGCGCAATGACCGATCTGGACAAGACCGACGCCCGACTCCTTCTCGCCCTGTGTGCCAAACCACGAGCCACCGGCGTCGAACTCGCCACCACCTTGGGCCTGTCCCGCAACACCGTGCAGGCGCGCCTCGGTCGATGGGACGACAAGGGATCGCTCACGCCGATCGATCACCGCATCCCGCCGAAGTCTCTGGGGCGGCCACTACAGGCATTCGTCACCGCACAGGTCAATCAACACACGCTCGCCGCAGTGACCCAACACCTTCGCACCATCCCGGAAGTGCTCGAAGTGTTCGGGCTGTCCGGAGCAGCGGACATGCACATCCGCATCGCGGCCGTCGACGCCGACGACCTCTATCGCATCGCGGGTCTCATTCTCGATATCCCCGGAGTCGAGCGCACCAACATGTCCATCGCGATGAGCGAGTTGATCCAGTACCGCACCAAGCCGTTGCTCGAGCAACTCGCCGAGGACGGTCGTCGCTGAGCAGCCCGACCATCCCGGCTCGGCCGATCCGAGATGCACCGTGCAACATGCACATTCTCGGCAACAGCGGTTGACCAGCGTGCACGTGCACGACACTCTTCGGGGACACGAATTCCGGATACCACCCATTTCCGGTACCGCCGCCTCATCACCGAAAGAGACCGCCTGTGTCCGTCGTTGCCGACCGTCCCACCGCCGTACCCACCCCGTCCGATCACCTGCCGACCGGCGTCTTCGATCGTCCCGACATGCCGCGCGACTGCGAACACGAACGCGTCGTGTTCTGCCAGGATCGCGACACCGGGCTGCGCGCGATCATCGCGGTCCACTCCACTGCGTTGGGACCTGCTCTCGGCGGAACTCGCTTCTACCCGTACGCATCCGAGCAGGATGCGTTGACCGATGTACTACGGCTCTCCCGGGGAATGACCTACAAGGCAGCCGTTGCGGGCGTCGATCTCGGCGGCGGTAAAGCGGTGATCATCGGCGACCCCACCGCCGTCAAGACCCCGACGCTGTTGAACGCATACGGCCGGTTCGTCGAATCGCTCGGCGGAACGTACGTCACCGCAGGCGATGTGGGTACCAACAGCGACGATCTCGACATCATCGCCGAGGAGACGGCGCACGTCGTCGGCAAGAACACCACTGCCGGCGGCACCGGTGACAGCGGCCCACAAACCGCGCTCGGAGTCTTTCTCTCCCTTCGGGCTGCAGCCGAATCGACCTGGGGCTCCGACGATCTGACCGGCAAGCGCGTCGGCGTCGAGGGTGCGGGCAAAGTGGGCTACAACCTCGTCGCACTGCTTCGTGACGCCGGTGCCGAGGTGATCGTCAGCGACTCCTACCCGCCTGCCCTCGACCGCATCACCCTGGACTTCCCCGGTGTCACCGTCGAATCCGACATCATCGGTGCCGACATCGACGTCTATGCGCCGTGCGCCATGGGTGCCACTCTCGACGCCTCGTCGGTGGCCCGGTTGTCGGCGTCCATCGTGTGCGGCGCGGCGAACAACCAACTCCTCACACCCGATGTCGAAGCCATGCTGGCTGCGCGCGGAATCGTCTGGGTGCCCGATTACGTCGCCAACGCCGGCGGCCTGATCCAGGTGGAAGGCGAACTGCGCGGCAAGGATTCGGAAGAAGTGATGGCCACGATCGGCAAGATCCGCGACACCGTCACGGGCATCTTCGCCATCGCCCGCGCCGAGGGCATCCTGCTGGGAGCCGCAGCCGATCGCTTGGCGGAGGATCGAATCGCGGCTGCTCGCAGCTGATCACAAGCAAGCTTCGCTCCACTCTCGGCCGTCGATCGGGGAAATCCCGCACCCACGGCCTGGAGTGGAGCGCTACGTGCAGCGGCTACTGCAGCGCGATGTACTTGGTATCGAGGTATTCCTCGATACCTTCCGACCCGCCCTCGCGTCCGAAGCCCGATTCCTTGACACCACCGAACGGGGCGGCCGCGTCGGAGATCGCACCGCGATTGACCCCGACCATGCCGGTGTCCAGTGCCGCCGACACCCGCAGGGCACGGTCGAGGCTCTCGGTGTAGAAGTACGCCACCAACCCGTACCTGGTGTCGTTGGCTGCGGCGACGGCCTCGTCCTCGGTGTCGAATCCGACGATCGCTGCGACCGGGCCGAAGATCTCGTCCTGCAACAGATTCGCGTCGGCCGGGATGCTGTCGAGAACCGTCGGCGTGTAGAAGAAGCCGGGCCCCTCGGGTGCGGCTCCGCCGGTGCGCACCCGCGCTCCCTTCGCCACGGCGTCGTCGACGAGGGCGGTGACCGTTCGACGCTGCTTGTCGTTGATGAGCGGCCCGATATCGGTGCCATCTGCATCACCGGGACCGACCGTCAGCGCCTCGATCCGCGCGGTCAGTTTCGCGGTGAATGCCTCACGCACGGAGTTCGCGACGTACAGGCGATTCGCTGCCGTGCACGCCTCGCCGCCATTGCGCATCTTGGCCAGCATCGCTCCGTCGACAGCGGCGTCGATGTCCGCGTCGTCGAACACGATGAACGGAGCGTTGCCACCGAGTTCCATCGACGTCCGCAGCAGCCTGTCGGCAGCGCTGCGCACCAACAACTTCCCCACTCCGGTCGAACCGGTGAACGTGATCTTCCGCAGCCGCGGATCGTCCATCAACGGTCCGGTGACGGACGCGGCGTCGGAGGCCGGGAGTATCGACAGCACACCGCGGGGCAATCCGGCGTCGGCGAACACCTGCCCGAGCAGCAGCATCGTCAGCGGGGTGTCCTCGGCCGGTTTGACGATGACGGTGCACCCCGCGGCCAGTGCCGGGCCGATCTTGCGTGTGCCCATGGCCAACGGAAAGTTCCACGGGGTGATCGCCAGTACCGGGCCGACTGGCGACTTGGTGACCAGGATCGAGCCGTTGCCCGCAGGCGCGGGGGTGAACCGGCCACCGATCCGAACGGCTTCCTCACTGAACCAGCGCAGGAATTCGCTGCCGTACTTCACCTCACCGTGGCTCTCCGCCAACGACTTTCCCATTTCGAGCGTCATCAGCAGAGCGAAGTCGGCAGCACGCTCCTGCAGCAGGTCGAAGGCGCGCCGCAGAATCTCGGCTCGCTCACGAGCGGGCGTTGCAGCCCACCCCGGCTGCGCCTCGGCGGCAAGGTCGAGCGCGGTGATGCCATCGGCCGCGGTCGCGTCGGCGACAGTCGTCAACTCCTCGCCGGTCGCCGGGTTCAGCACGGCGAATCGTGCGCCCGACGCAGAGGTCGACTGCACGCCGCCGAGCCACAGATCGGTGGGCAGCGAGGAAATCAGGTCGGTGGCCGACATGTCAGTTCCCCTGTGCAGCAGCACGAAGCGCATCTTCGAGGACGGTGAGCGCCTCACTCAGCAAGTCGTCGGAGATCACCAGGGGCGGCAGCAACCGGATGACGTTGCCGTAGGTGCCGCACGTCAGGACTATCACTCCGGCCTCGAGTGCCGCCGCCGCAACGGCTTTGGTGGCCCCCGGGTTCGGCTCACGCCCACCCGGGACGACGAGCTCGATCGCAAGCATGGCTCCGCGTCCGCGAACGTCGCCGATGATGTCGACCTCGGAAGCCAACGCATTCAGTCGCTCGAACACGATGCGTTCGATGTCGCGCGCTCGGGCACTGAGCTCGAGTGTCTCCATCTGCTCGATCGACGCCAGGGCCGCGGCGCACGCGACGGGGTTGCCGCCGTAGGTGCCACCGAGCCCACCGGGGTGCACGGCATCGATCAGGTCGGCACGACCGGTGACCGCGGCCAGCGGCATCCCACCTGCGATGCCCTTCGCCATCGTGATCAGATCCGGCACGACGCCCTCGTGCTCGCTGGCGAACCAGGCCCCGGTCCGAGTGAAGCCGGACTGCACCTCGTCGGCGATGAACACGACGCCGTTCTCGCGTGCCCAGTCCGCGAGTGCCGGAAGGAAGCCTTCTGCGGGCACGATGAAGCCGCCCTCGCCCTGGATCGGCTCGATCAGGATGGCCGCGAGATCAACTGCACCTATTTGCTTGTCGATGACGGAGATGGCTCGCGCCGCAGCCTGCGCGCCGGTGACCGCGGAACCGTCGGAGTTCAGGCCCTCCCGGAACGGGTAGGACATCGGCGCCCGATAAACCTCAGGAGCGAACGGCCCGAACCCGCTCTTGTACGGCATCGACTTGGACGTCAGCGCCATCGTCAGATTGGTACGACCGTGGTACGCGTGGTCGAACACGACGACAGCAGACCGCCCGGTGGCATGACGAGCGATCTTCACGGCGTTCTCGACGGCCTCGGCACCACTGTTGAACAGGACGCTGCGCTTGTCGTGATCCCCCGGCGTCAACTCGGCCAGCTTCTCGGCGACCTCGATGTAGCCCTCGTACGGCGCGATCATGAAACACGTGTGCGTGAAGTGTGCGACCTGATCCTGCACTGCCGCAACGACTGCCGCGTTCGAGGCACCGACGGTGGTCACAGCGATTCCGGCCCCGAGGTCGATCAGCGAGTTCCCGTCGACATCGACCACGACGCCACCGTCCGCGTCGGCGACGTACACCGGCAGCGTCGACGCCACGCCCGCACCGACGACGGCCTTGCGGCGCTCCGCCAATGCCGACGACTTCGGTCCGGGGAACGCGGTGACGATCTTGCGCTCCTGCGGAAGTCGGTACTCGATCGAGGCCATGGTCGCACCTTTCATGTGGGCTGGTCCAGCAAGTATGCGACCGGTCGACCGCCCAGGACTGCTGCCAATTCGTCCATTCGAAGGGCTGGTTGCACTCCGTTTCGTCGACCCGGGGTTTAGAGTTCGACAGGTGAGCGTGCAGATGTCCTGGCTGCTGAGGCAGCAACACCTCCGCCTGAGTCACCGCGGAGGACCCGAACGCAGCGTCGTACCCATCACCTTCGCGCAGGCGACCGAGCTCACCGACCCCAGCCCTTGGCTGTCGGGTGGCGAGCTGATTCTGACGACCGGGCTCGGGTTCGACACCGACGGCCCAGCTCTCGGCACCTACGTCCGAACCTTGGCGGCCGCGGGCGTCGCCTGCCTCGGATTCGGAATCGGTCTGTCGCACAGCACGATTCCCCAGCACATTCTCGATGCGGCAGAGGACGTGGGCCTACCCGTCGTCGAGGTCCCCTACGACACTCCGTTCGCAGCCGTCATCCGCGCGGTCATGAAGCGAATCTCGGAGCAGGAGTACGAGCAGGTCGTTCGCGCGGCCTCGGTGCAGAACCGCATCACTCGGGCAGCGCTGCACGGCGGCGTGAACGCGATCGTCCGTGAGCTGGCCGTTGCCACGTCGACCTCGGTGGCGCTGATCGGCCGGCGCACCGAGTCGTTTCATCCCGCAGACGCATCCGACCTCGTCGAGCAGGCCCGCGAGATCGCCAGCAGCATCCGGCCGTCGTCCTCTCCCGCCACCGTGTCGGCGAGCGAACCGGGGCGCACAGTGACCCTGCATTCGGTTGCGATCACCGGTGGCGCTCCGACCTTCCTGGCCATTCGCACCACAGGGCCGATGACCGGGGTCGAGCAGATCCTGTTGGGACACGCGGTATCACTGGTGACGCTCGACCTCGAGAAGCCGGCACGACTGCGCGCCGAGCAGTCCAGGCTCAACACTCTCGCGCTCGGGTTGTTGCTCGACGGACATCTCTTGTCTTCCGACGATACGGCCCTACCGAGCTATCTCGCCGATGCTGCCGACGACGACTCCCACATCAGGGTTGCGGTGATTCGCGGACCGTCCGAACGCATCGCCGAGGCAGTCGACGCCGAGTGCCGGGTCCGCGCGCGGCCGACCTACGCCCGTAACACCGATACCGGCTGCGAACTACTGCTGCGCGGCTCCGACGACGCCCGGTTCGTTGCTCACCTCGTCGATTCACTCCCTCGGTCGACGTGTGCAGGCATCAGTTCCCGGCTGAACATCGACGAGTCGCCTACGGCGCTGCGGCAGGCCACACTCGCATGCGCCGCGGCGGGTCCCCACGACCGGATCGTCGAATTCACCGGATCGATGCTGTTGGCCTCCGAACCGGTGCAGGAGTCGTTGCGTGCCATGGCTGCCGTGACCATCGCGGTACTGGCCGAGTACGACCGCACCCATTCCGCCGATCTGGTCGGATCGCTTCGGGCTTTCCTCGAGGCGAACGGGCATTGGGAAACCGCTGCGGCGCACCTGTCCGTTCATCGTCACACGCTGCGAAACCGGATCACGCGGTGCGAGGAATTGCTCGCGGTGGATCTGACGTCGGCGCGGGTGCGAGCCGAACTGTTGCTCTCACTGCTTGCCGCGACAACGTGAATATCGGCACACGTGTCAGGATTTCCCGATGACCACGCCTCGTCCCGAACCCCACATCGCCGTCGCAACTGCGAAATCGGTTCGGCTCGGAGTACTGCTGGCGGCAGTCGGCGGATTCCTCGACGCGTACACCTACATCACCCGTGGCGGCGTGTTCGCCGGTGCGCAGACCGGCAACGTGGTGCTGCTCGGTGTCGATGTCGCCGGTGGCAGGTGGATCGAGGCGCTGGCCTTTCTGCCGCCGTTGGCGGCCTTCGTCCTGGGCGTCGCGACCGCGGAATTCATCGCGCTGCCCGCGGTTGCGAAGATCGTGCGAAGACCGGTGCGGGCGGTGCTGGTGTTCGAGATCCTGGTGGTCCTCGTCGTCGGATTTCTGCCGGCGACCGTGCCCGATGCGGTGGTCTCGGTGATCCTCGCTCACGTTGCCGGCGTGCAGGTGACCACCTTTCGCGTGCTGGTGGATTCGCCGTTCAACACCACCATGACGACCGGGAATCTCCGTAGCATGGCGATGGCCGCATTCCATCGGGTGGTCGAACACGATCTGGAGGCCGGTACCCGCGCCCGACGGTTCGGCGCGGTGATCTCGGGATTCTTCGGCGGGGCGCTGCTCGGCGCAGTCGCGGTGGAGCTGTTCGGGCTACGGGCGATCTGGGTCGTCGCCGTCATGCTGACCATCGCTCTGGCACTGTTCGTGTTCGACGAGCGCACACCCAGGTCGTTGCCTCCGAAAGGTCAGTCGCCCAACCGAAGCGGAGCAATGGACTCGAACACATCGCCCGGCCCCGGGTTGCCTGCTGCCGACGAACCGCCCAAGTGATGCACGACGCCCCACACCGCATTCAGTGCAGTGTGAATGGCACCCTCGGCCCAACCCGCCGTCCACGAGATGTCGTCGCCGGCTAGGAAGATTCCTCGATGTCGCGGGTCGAGTCGGTGCTGCACGAAGTGAGTGAACAGCCTTTCCTGGTAGCGGTAGTGACCCGGCAGGTTGGCTTTGAAGGCACCCATGAAATCGCGTTCGGTTTCCCAGGACAGCGTCACCGGGGTGGAAATGATGTGGCTGCGGAAATCGACGCCCGGGTAGATCTCCTCGAGCGAGCGCAGCATGATGTTCATGCGTTCGGTCGGGTCGAGAGCCAGCAGCTTGAGCGAATCGTCGGACCACGTGTAGGACAGGCAGATCAGCCCAGGCTTGCCCTCGCCCTGGTCGAGTAGGTAGGTGCCACGACTCATTCGGTCGGTCAGCGTCATGCTGACCAGATCGCGGCCGGTGACCGGATCCTTGTCCTTCCAGAACGGCCGGTCGACGAGTGCGAACACCTTGGTCGAACCCATGTAGTGGGTGCGTTCGATGGCGGTCCAGTGGTCGATGGGAAACAGATCGTCGTCACACCTGATGTTGCTGAGCAGCATCCAACTCTGGGCGGTCACGACGGCGGCCGCGTACGTACGGATGTTGCCGCGGTCGTCGTGGATCGTGGTGCCACCGTCGGTGCGTCTGATCTCGGTGACGCGCGACATCGTGGTGCCGCCGTTCAGTGAGGCCACCGATGTGCCCGCGGGCCAGTGCGCCATGTTCGCAGGCGTGTCGGTCCACAACCGCATCGGCAGTTGCTGTGAGCCGCCGACGATTCCGCGATGGTGGTCGTCCGCTGC
>NZ_BAOX01000028.1:0-29368 GCF_000813105.1 Rhodococcus sp. BS-15
CGCTACGGCCTGGACGACGGCGTCGCCTGCACCGACGGCTGCGAAGATGGGGGTCTTGACGTTCTCGAAGTTCTTGGAATCAGACATCGGGTGTCTCCTGTTCGTCGGGTTCGGGCTCCTGCGTCGACTCGTTCTCACGACAGAACGAGTCGTAGATCTCGATCAGCACTTGCTTCTGCCGTTCGGTGATGTGCTCATCGCCGAGCAGAGCTTCGCGCACCGGACCGTGGGGACGCGCTTCCAAGATCCCGGCCCGGACGTACAGCACCTCCGAGGAGACGCGCAGACCCTTGGCTATCTGCGCTAGCACTTCTGCGGACGGGTTTCGCAGTCCGCGTTCGATCTGACTGAGGTAGGGGTTGCTCACTCCGGCTCGGCTGGCGAGTTGCCGCATCGATACCTGCGCGGCTTCCCGTTGCGACCGGATGTAGCTGCCTATGTCCTGAGCTGCGGTCGTCACGACTGCGGCGACAAGATCCCCTGCCTCGGCGACGACCTGCGTCGCCTCGGTCGCCTTGGCGACCAGATCCCCCTCGTCATCGGCCATCTCGGCCTCCTGTTTTCGGTGTCCTACTGGACGGTACCGAAGGGTGCTAACTATTGCAAGCACTCTGCTAGCACTAGTGCCCGAAGATCAGGTCCGAGATCGTGTAGATGGCCAGACCGGCAATGGAGCCGACGACGGTTCCGTTGATGCGAATGAACTGCAGATCGCGTCCCACCTGCAGTTCGATCTTCTTGCTCGCCTCCTCTGCATCCCAGCGAGCGACGGTGTCGCCGATGATCGTGGTGATCTCGTCGGCATAGTTCGAGGCGATGTAGCTCGCCCCACCGAGGAGCCAACCGTCGACCTTGCCGCGCAGATCCTCGTCGTCGCGCAGACGAACACCGAGGTTGGCGGTGTTCTCCTTGATCTTGGTGCGCAGTGTGCTCGTCGGGTCGTCCACCGACTCGGTGATCAGACGCTTGGCCACCTTCCACGTCGCCGCGGCGAGGCCGGTGATCTCCTCGCGTCCCATGATCTGAGCCTTGAGCTTCTCGGCCTTCTCGATGGTCACCGGGTCGTGCTGCAGGTCGTTGGCGTAGTCGACGAGGAACTTGTTCGCGGCCTGACGGACGTCGTGCTCGGGGTTGGAGCGGATCTTCCAGGTGAACTCGACGAGTTCCTTGTAGACCTTCTCGCCCAACAGGGTGTCGACGAACTTCGGCGACCAGTTCGGGGAATCCCGCGCGACGACGCGATCGATCATCTCCTGGCTGCCGAGCGCCCACTGGTGAGCGCGCTCGGCGAGCATGTCGATCAACGGCAGCTGACGGTTCTCGCGGAGCAGTTCGTCGAGGATGCGGCCGATCGGCGGACCCCACTGCGGATCGGCGAGTCGACGCACGATGGTGCTGTCGATGACGGCGGTGATGTCCTCGTCGTTGAGTACGTCGACCACTCCGTGCAGCACGGTCGCCGCCTCGGCCGCGACGCGTTCGGCGTTGTCGGGCTGGGCGAGCCAGGTACCCAACCGCAACGGAACCTGCGCCGACGCGACCTTCTCGGACACCACCTCGGGTGCGAGGAAGTTGCTGCCGACGAACGAACTCAGGCTCGCGCCCAGCTGGTCCTTCTTCTTCTTGATCAGCGCCGTGTGCGGAATCGGGATACCCAGCGGGTGCTTGAACAGTGCCGTCACCGCGAACCAGTCGGCGAGCGCGCCGACCATGCCCGCCTCCGACGCCGCTCGGACGTAACCCACCCAGGCACCTGCCCCCGTCGACTCCTGCCACCGGCAGAACAGGTAGACGATCGATGCGAATACGAGAAACCCGGTCGCGACCGTTTTCATCTTGCGGAGGTCGCGACGTTTGGTGTCGTCGTCGAAGTTCATGAGCTGCACAACCGACATTGTGCCCATAACTGCGACGGATCAACCGGACGCAGCCTGCGACGGTGTCTTCGAGGGCGCATAGGGTGGTGGTCGTGGCGAGAAATACGACGGAGGCAAAGCTGGACGAGTCCGAGCCGAGCGAGGACAAGCCGAAGGTCGAGAAGCCGGACGGTCGCAAACGTCGGTGGCGTGAGCACAAGATCGCGCGCCGCGAAGAGCTCGTCGACGGCACGCTGGCCGCGATCCGGTTGCGAGGCCGCGAGATCGGAATGGACGAGATCGCGTCGGAGATCGGTATCTCCAAGACGGTGCTCTACCGCTACTTCACCGACAAGAACGATCTGACGAGCGCGACCATGTCGCGGTACGTCGAGACGACTCTCGCCCCGCGCATCTATGCCGCGATCTCGCACGAGCTCGACGAGTACGAGCTCACTCGCGTCGTGGTGACCGCCTACGTCGAGACCGTGGCCACCGACCCCGAGGTGTACCTGTACGTCATGGCGAACAACGCCGGCAACAACCGCGACGTGGTCGCGGAGTCGGAGCGAATGATCGCCGAGCTGCTCTCGACCGTGCTGGGCGAGCGCCTTCGCCAACGCGAGATGGACTCGGGCGGTTCGGTGCCGTGGGCGTTCGCCATCGTCGGTGCGGTCCAGCTGGCCACCCACTGGTGGATCTCCAACAAGTCGATGTCGGCGGACGACCTGATCGACTACCTCTGCATGATGATGTGGGGCGGAATCCACGGGGTCGCCATGGCCGACGGCTCACCGGCGAAGTTCAAGTCGCAGCCCCACCCTCTGGTCGACGGGCCCGGCACGTCCTAACGCTCGTCGTACCCGTCGTCGTCCAGTGGCACCTCGGCTCGCTGGTCCAGAACGTCTCGGGCGTCGGCCTCGACGGGCAGATCGTCCACGTTCGGCTCGGCCGGCTCGTCCACGATCGGCAGGTCCCGCTGCGCGCGATCCTCGGAGGGAGTTTCGATGGGTAATTCGCTCATGTCTCCATTCGTACCACCGCTCGTCAGTTTGAGATCCGGCCCGGTCGGACATCCGAACAGATATGACCAACGAAACCCTGACCGGACGCCGCATTGCCATTCTCGCCACTGACGGCGTCGAGCAAGTCGAACTGGTTCAGCCCCGCGAAGCCGTCGAAAAGGCCGGAGCCACAGTCACATTGGTCGCTCTCGACCACGGCGACATCCAAGCCATGGAGAGCGACGTCAATGCCGCCGACACCTTCACCGTCGACCGCGTCGTCGCCGACGTCTCCGCAGACGACTTCGACGCCCTGATCCTGCCCGGCGGAACCACCAACCCCGACCAACTTCGTGTCGACGCGGACGCGGTCGAGTTCGTCCGCGCATTCGTGCAGGCCCGCAAGCCCGTCGGCGTCATCTGCCACGGAGCCTGGACCCTCGTCGAAGCCGACGTCCTGAAGGGCCGGACGTTGACGTCCTACCCGAGCATCCGCACCGACATCCGCAACGCGGGAGGAACCGTCGTCGACGAGGAAGTGGTCGTCGACGGCAACCTGGTGTCGAGCCGCAATCCGGACGACCTGCCGGCCTTCTGCGCGAAGATCGTGGAGCATTTCCGCGCTTGATAGGTTAGCGTGCCCTATGCGCATTTCTCGTTCGTTGGCTCTGCCTGCGGCAGCCCTCACCCTCGCCCTCGCCCTCACCGCATGCAGTTCCGACGCCGCCGACGGCGACAGCACCGAACCTTCCGAGGCCGGTGGTGTCGTCGTCACCGACATGTTCGGTGACGTCCAAGTTCCGGCCGACCCCCAACGCGTGGTCGCGCTCGGTTGGTCGGACGCAGAGACCGCGCTGGCGCTCGGTGTGGAACCGGTCGGGGCCAGCGACTGGCTCGGCGTGGGCGGAAACGGCTTGGGGCCGTGGGTCGACGAGTCCTACGACACCGACCCCACCATCGTCGGCACCTTCGACGTCGACTTGGAATCGGTTGCCGCTCTGGCCCCGGACCTGATTCTCTGGACGCGCAGCACCAACGACAAGGCCGTCTACGACGACCTCTCCGACATCGCCCCCACTGTTGCCGCACCGCCCGGAACCGACGTCGCTTACGGCACCACCTGGGACGGCCAGACCGAGATCGTCGCCCAGGCGCTCGGAAAGGTCGACGAGGGCACAAAGCTCGTCGACGACACCCAGGCACTGATCGACGACACGATCGCGGCCAACCCGGAGTTCGCCGACAAGACCGTCGCCGTCGGCACGCTCTACAGCGGACAGATCGGTGCCTACGTGCGCGGCGACACCCGCGTCGACTTCCTCGAATCACTCGGCATGACGAACACCCCGGCCATCCAGAACCTCGCCGAGCCGGGAGCGTTCAGCATCGAACTCTCCGAAGAGAACGTCGCTGCCCTCGACGCCGACCTCACCGTCATGTTCCCCATCGGCACCGGACCGGAGGTGATCACCGAGAACCCGTCGATTCAGGGCCTGCCGTCGGCACGCGACGGACGCCTCGTGGTGCTCGGTGACCTCGACCTGTCCAACGCATTCTCGGCCGCCTCGGTGGCCGGCACCCGATACGCACTCGAGAACGCAGTACCGCTCTTCGCGGCACCACTGAAGGGCTAGATCACACTCTTCCCGGGGGGCTTGTCACACTTTCCCGGGCGGGCTTGTCACACTCTCCCTGGCGGGCTTGTCACACCCTTCCCGGGGGAAAGCCACCCGCGGCGATCGGTCCCCAGGTGTCGATCACGATGCGTATCAACGACTTTCCCTGTTTCACCATCGCCGCGCGGTACTCGTCCCAGTCCGAGTGCTCGCCTGCGATGCTGCGGAAATACTCCACCAGCGGCTCGACGGCGTCGGGAAGATCGATGATCTCGGCCGTCCCGTCGACCTGTACGTAGTCGCCGTTCCAGTCGTCACTGTGCACCAGCACCGTGACGGCGGAATTGCGGCGGATGTTGAGCACCTTCGCGCGCTCGGGGTATGTGGCGATGACGATGCGGCCTTCCGAGTCCACCCCGGCCGAGACCGGAGAGACCTGCAGGCCGTCGTCGCGCTTGCGGGTGATCAGGGTGTGATGGTGCCGCGGGGAGACGAATTCGAGCAATTCCTCACGCGACACGGTTTCTGCTTTTGCAATGGTAGGGGCCATGAATCCCATGGTAGAGAAGTAGTCTTCTCGCCTATGGCCGACAAGTCGAAACTGTGGACGCTCTCGCCCGTCGATGTGCTGCGCGCCGGCGCATCTCCCGTGTGGAGGACATCGATTTCACGGCGACCCCGGGATTCGACGGCGCGAAAGCACACGGCAACGACGTCCTCGAGCAGCGCGGTGCAGTGCTTGCGGCGCTCCAGGAAAAGCTCTATGCCCACGGGCGCGCAGGCGGCACCAAGTCGGTCCTGCTGGTGTTGCAGGGCATGGACACCGCAGGCAAGGGCGGCATGGTCAAACACGTCATCGGGATGGTCGATCCGCAGGGTGTCGACCTCGCCTCGTTCGGGGTGCCGACCCAGGAGGAGAAGCAACACCACTATCTGTGGCGCATCCGCAAAGCACTTCCGCGGGCCGGCCGAATCGGGGTGTTCGATCGGTCCCACTACGAGGACGTGCTCGTCGTCGCGGTCCACGATCTGGTGCCGCGGCAGGTGTGGGAGAAGCGATTCGACGAGATCAACGCCTTCGAGAAGGAACTGGTCGACGAGGACACGGTCGTCGTCAAGGTGGCCTTGTTCGTGTCGGAGGACGAGCAGAAGAAGCGATTGCAGGAGCGGCTCGATCGACCCGAGAAGCACTGGAAGTACAACCCGGGCGACGTCACCGAGCGTGGCTTCCTACCGCAGTACCGGGCGGCGTATCAGCGGGTGCTGGATCGTACGGACTTCGACCATGCACCGTGGTACGTCGTTCCGGCCGACCGCAAGTGGTACAGCCGCTTGGCCGTCACGGAAATCCTGATCGACACGTTGGAGAAACTCGATCTCGATTGGCCCGCAGCAGATTTCGACGTCGAACACGAGAAGAAGCGGCTGGCCGAGAGCTGAAGCCCCCTTCGAAGGCGTGAATGGTCCATTGACCCCCGTCTGGGCAGGTCAACGGACCATTCACGCGTCCAAGAAGACTGTTACAGCGTGGCTGCGTCGATCACGAAGCGGTAGCGCACGTCGGACTTGACGACGCGGTCGTATGCCTCGTTGATCTTCTCGGCCGGGATGACCTCGATCTCGGCACCGATGTGGTGCTCGGCGCAGAAGTCCAGCATTTCCTGGGTCTCGGCGATGCCGCCGACCATCGAACCAGCGAACGAACGACGGTTGGCCAGCAGGTTGAACGCGGGCACCTCGAGGGGCTTCTCGGGAACACCCAGCTCGACGAGGGTGCCGTTGCGAGCGAGCAGTCCGAGGTACTTGCCCATCGGCAGGTTCGCGGAGACCGTATTGAGGATCAGGTCGAACTTGCCCTGCAGATCCTTGAGGGCGGTGGTGTCCTTGGTGGCGTAGTACTCGTCGGCACCGTAGGCCTTGCCGTCGGCTTCCTTGGCGTCCGTCTGGCTCAGCACGGTGACGTGGGCTCCGAGTGCATGCGCGATCTTGACGCCGATGTGGCCGAGGCCGCCCATGCCGATGATGGCGACCTTCTTGCCCGGTCCTGCTCCCCAGTGCTTGAGCGGCGAGTACAGAGTGATGCCCGCGCACAGCAGCGATGCGGCGACGTCGAGCTCGACGCCTTCCGGGATGCCGAGGACGAACTTCTCCGTCACGACGATCTGGGTGGAGTAGCCGCCGTGGGTGAACTCGCCTCGTAGGTCTTCGAGTTGTACGTCTGAACGACGCCCTTGGTGCAGTACTGCTCGTCGCCGTCCTTGCACGCCTCGCACTCGCCACAGGAGTCCACGAAGCAGCCGACGCGACGCGGTCGCCCACCTTGCGGCTGGTCACCTCGGAGCCGACCTCGGCCACGATGCCGGCGATCTCGTGCCCGGGAACGACGGGGTAGGTGGTGCCGCCCCACTCGTTGCGGGCAGTGTGGATGTCGGAGTGGCAGATGCCGGCGAACTTGACGTCGATGAGGATGTCGTTCGGTCCGACGGCGCGTCGCTCGATCGTCGCCTTCTCGAGCGGGGCGTCCGGAGCGGTGGCCTGGTAAGCGGTAGCTGAAGTCATATCTACATTGCTACCTACGCATCAGTGCAAGCGCAAGGCAGCTACCGCCTCGACCAGGCTATTCCTGCTCTAAACGAGTCGTTCGCAACAGTAACGTCAGCTGTTCTTGGCGATATTGACGCCCAGCCACCCAACATACGCCACCAGACCGACAAGTCCGATCTTGCGGGTCTTGGGGTAGGCGATCGCCGCACCGACCGCCAGTTCGGTGGCTCCGTTGCGACTGATCCAGGTTCGCGTGTCCTTGGGGAACGGGAGCTTGGTGATTCCCTCGAACGCCTCCGGCACCACGAAGTGGGCGGCGCCGGTGGCGGCCAACCCGATCCCGAATGCCTTGGGAACCACACCGTTCGACTTCGTGGACTTGCTCACTGACACGCTCCTGTGATCGAGGTGATTGAACTGGCAAAACGACAATAGCGCTACCCGACGGTGGCTACTTTGCGACCCGGCCGTTCTCGTAGCGATAGAACCCGGCTCCGGTCTTCTTGCCCACCTGCCCGGCCTCGACCATGCGCAGTAGCAGCGGCGGTGCGGCGAAGAGCGGTTCGGCGAATTCAGAGTGCATGGAATCGGCAATGGCTTTGACGGTGTCGAGGCCGATGAGATCGGCGAGTGCGAGCGGCCCCATCGGGTGCGCGAGCCCCAGCACCGTCGCCTTGTCGACATCTTCCTTGGTCGCGAATCCGGACTCGACCATGCGAATCGCGGAGAGCAGATAGGGCACGAGCAGCGCGTTGACGACGAAGCCCGAGCGGTCTGCCGAGCGCACCACCTGCTTTCCGAGAACGTCGCCTGCGAATCGCTCGGCACGGTCGGCCACTGCCGGTGAGGTCAGGTCGGTGGTGACGAGCTCGACGAGTGGCAGTACCGGGACCGGGTTGAAGAAGTGCAGACCGACGACTCGGCCGGGTGCCGTCGTCGCGGCTCCCAGGCTGACGATGGGAATGGAGGAGGTGTTCGAGGCGATGACGGCATCGGGGTCGGTCACCACCGAGTCGAGCTCGGTGAAGATGTCGGCCTTGATCTTCTCGTCTTCGAGTACTGCCTCGACGACGAGTTGACGATCGGCGAAGTCTGCGAGGTCGGAGGTGAATCGCAGCCTGGCCGCAGCGTGCTCCCGCTCACGTTCGGTGATTTTGCCGCTGCTGACGCCGCGGTCCAGGGACTTGAGGATGCGGGTGCGTCCTGCGCTTGTCAGTTCGCGGGTCTGTTCGTGGACCAGCACGTCGACATGGGCGCGGGCGCAGACCTCCGCGATTCCTGCCCCCATCTGCCCCGCTCCGACGATCCCCACCCTCTCGACCGTCACAGGAGGCTCCTAGCCATTGATGTTGCGGCACAACAGGTTGAAGTGAGATGGGGGTAACTCTTCCGGGGAACGCCCAGGACCCAGGCGATACAGATCAGGCGGCCCGCAACGAAAGTTGCGGACCGCCCGACTAGTGCGCTGAAAGGTCAGGAGAGGCGGCTCAGTGGAACTGGCCTTCTTCGGTGGAGCCCTTCAGTGCAGCCGTCGAGGTGTTGGGGTCGACGGTGGTGGCGATGCGGTCGAAGTAGCCTGCGCCAACCTCACGCTGGTGCTTGATGGCGGTGAAGCCGCGCTCTTCGGCAGCCTTGAACTCGCGCTCCTGCAGGTCGACGAACGCGGTCATGCCTTCGCGGGCGTAGCCGTGTGCCAGGTCGAACATGCCGTAGTTGAGCGAGTGGAAGCCTGCGAGGGTGATGAACTGGAACTTGAAGCCCATGGCTCCGAGTTCCTTCTGGAACTTGGCGATGGTCGCGTCGTCCAGGTGCGCCTTCCAGTTGAACGAAGGCGAGCAGTTGTAGGCGAGCAGCTGGTCCGGGAACTCGCTGCGAACCGACTCGGAGAACTTCTTGGCGACCTCGAGATCCGGCACGCCGGTCTCCATCCAGATGAGGTCTGCGTACGGTGCGTAGGCCTTTGCACGAGCGATGCAGGGCTCGATGCCGTTCTTGACGCCGAAGAAGCCCTCGGCAGTGCGGGTTCCGTCGAGGAATTCGCGGTCACGCTCGTCGACGTCGGAGGTGATCAGCGTGGCTGCCTCGCGTCGGTGCGGGCGATGATGACCGACGGGACGTCGGCGACGTCAGAGGCCAGACGCGCTGAGGTCAGGGTGCGGATGTGCTGCTGGGTGGGGATGAGAACCTTGCCGCCGAGGTGGCCGCACTTCTTCTCCGATGCGAGCTGGTCTTCCCAGTGCACGCCTGCAGCGCCGGCCACGATCATGGCCTTCTGCAGCTCGTAGGCGTTCAGTGCGCCACCGAAGCCGGCTTCGGCGTCGGCGACGATCGGTGCAACCCAGTTCTTGACGGAGGTGTCGCCCTCGATCTTGGCGATCTCGTCGGCGCGCAGCAGTGCGTTGTTGATGCGACGGACGACCGACGGCACCGAGTTGGCCGGGTAGAGGCTCTGGTCCGGGTAGGTGTGGCCCGAGAGGTTGGCGTCGCCTGCGACCTGCCAGCCGGAGAGGTAGATCGCCTGGAGGCCGGCGCGAATCTGCTGCACGGCCTGGTTGCCGGTGAGGGCACCGAGGGAGTTGATGTAGTCCTCGTTGTTCACGAGGTCCCACAGGATTTCGCTGCCGCGGCGAGCGAGTGTCGCTTCTTCGACGACGGTGCCCTGGAGGTCGGAGACCTGCTGCGCGGTGAAGTTACGGGTGACGCCCTTCCAGCGGGGGTTGGTGTCCCAATCCTGCTGGATCTCGGCGATGGTCTTCGGGGTGCCGGTGGTCGACATCTTCAGCTCCAGTCTCTTCTGCTTCTCGGCCTGCCTCGAGACGAATCTTCACATCGTTGCCAGGCCCTTCTGGTGTACTCCAAAACAATGGCACACCCGAAAACATGCGTCTACCAGTTGTTAGTGCCAATCTTGGCTAGCTTTACCGGCACCATTGCTAATGTTGCTAATTTTCAGCCGACGCAAACCTCTCCGATCGGACGGCGTGGTTACTCGTCGGTAGCGATGAATCCCCAGTTGATGAACGGAATGAACAAAATTCCTTACCGGACGCTTGTACGGTTTGAGGAGGGCGTCTGAATCGAGTCAGAAACCGGCCTCCATGTGACTGACATCACAGTACCCCGATCCCACGATGTGAACATGCACGGGGTGCTCCACTCGCCATCACGTTCGCGGGGATTCCGCGGCCGGCACCCCCCGGGTGGAGCGCGACGCGCCTTCATCCACAGCCACGCAGCTATCCACAGGGCATTGCATTTCCCCAGGTCGAGCATCTGGCGCCGGCCGACACATCCCCGATGCTGCACCCATGGCTCCCGACAACACCGAAGCAGGCTCCACTCCCGGCCCGGCCACCCTTCAGCAGCTGGTCGCTTCCGGACTCCACCCCAGCACCGTCTCGCGGCGCTTCACCCGTGTTCTGCCGACGGTCCATATGCGAGGGGAACCGTCGACGATGGATCGGTGTCGGGCCGTTTCGCTGTGGCGACCGGACGCCGTGCTCAGTCACCGGTCGGCCGCATACCTGCGGGGCTGGACGACGGAGCCGTCCACTCTCGATGCCACCGTCCCTCGCTCGGCGAGGTTGCAGCCACCGCCATGGCTTCGGCTACACCGTCGCGCACTCGATTCCGTGTTGGTCGACCAAGTCGAGACCCTGCCCTGCACCACCCCTGCGCAGACGATGCTCGATTGCCTGGCGGTACTCCCCCGCGCCGAGGCCGAGTTGCTGATCGACGAACGCCTGAAGTTCGGACTCGACCCCGCATCGCTCCTCTGCTTGCTCGAGCGGTTCCCAGGCCGACGCGGCAACGCAGAGTTGGCTCGCCAAGTTCGGTTGGCAGTGACCACATTCGCCTCGGAACCGGAGCGGGCATTGGGACGCGCGCTGCACCGGATCGGGCTGTTCCTGGAGATGAATGCGGCAGTCGGTCCGTACATCTGCGACCTCGTCGACCGTCGCAGCCGAACGATCATAGAAGTGGACGGGCGTGAATTCCACAGTGCAGCTGGGGTATTCAGCAAGGATCGGCGTAGGCAGAACGCTTTGGTGCTCGATCGCTGGCTGGTGCTGCGCTACTCGGCATTCGACGTACTGGCCGCACCGGACGTCATCGCCGGCGAGATTGCGTCGGTGATCCGGCGGCGTCGGGAATCGAGGCGATGACTGCACACAGTGCTCCACTCTCGGAGCCGCGTACGAGATTCATCGCACACGCCCCCGAGAGTGGAGCATCAGTTGTCGAGATCAGATACGGACGCCGGTTCGCTCGTCACTGTGTGCAACCACCCGAGAGGTGATCGGTGTCCGACGCGAGGAGAGCACCCCGAGCGCACCCATCGCGGCGATCACGAGTCCACCGATGATGGCGAACAGGTCCGCAGCGAGCAATCCGGACGGGAACACCATCAGCGCGGGCGAGACTGCGAGCAGCAGGCCGAGGCCGACGTGGGTCCAGTGGCTTTGCCTCGACGACGATCCGATGGCCCACAGCGCGGTCGATGCAGCGAGAATGCCGAGCACGAGGATGGCACCGGTGACTTCCTGGTCTCCCTGGACGGGAAGCCAGACGGTGGATGCGACGAGCACGGCTCCGGTGACGAATACGACGACGCCCCTGACGATTTCGGATGTGCGTTGACGGTTGGACATGACCGCTCCTCGTGGTGCGTGGTGAATAGCTCGTATACCGGTATACGCCTTTACCTCGGCTAATGTTCCCGAACAACACCGAATTGTGATCCAGCAGCTAGTTGCCAATGCTGTTAAGCCAATTCTTCGCAGGCGTAGCCTGGCGATATGTCCAAAACCTTCGTCGGCGTGCGGCTTCGGCAGCTCCGCAGCGAACGCAGCATGAGTCAGGTGGCGCTGGCGCAGAAGCTGGGAATCTCGGCCAGTTATCTCAACCAGATCGAGCACGACGTGCGTCCACTGACGGTGCCGGTACTGCTGCGGATCTCCGAGGTGTTCGGCGTCGACACATCGTTCTTCGCCTCCGAGGACGACACCAGGCTGGTCGCCGAACTCCGCGAGGTGGCGCTCGATCAGGACATGGGGATCGACGCCGATGCGCACGAGATCGCGCAGATGGTCAGCTCGCACCCGCAGTTGGCACGGGCGATGGTCAACATGCACCGCCGATACCGCAATACGACGGCTCAGCTGCTGGCCGCTACCGAGGAGCGTTTCTCCGACGGCAGTGGCAGTGGTTCCATCAGCAAGCCGCACGAGGAAGTGCGCGACTACTTCTATCAGCGGCAGAATTATCTGCACGAATTGGACACTGCGGCAGAGGCTCTGACGTCGAGAATCCGATTCCATCGCGCCGACGTCGGCGGCGAGATCGCCAAGCGGCTGCGGACGGTTCACGATGTGCAGATCGTCAATCGCATCGACCTCGGCGAGAACGTGCTGCACCGGTTCGATCCGCAGACGCGAGTACTGGAGATTTCACCGCATCTCTCCGGCGGGCAGAAGGTGTTCAAGTACGCCGCCGAACTCGCCTATCTCGAATGCGGGGATCTGCTGAAGAAGATGGCCGACGAGGGCAATTTCACCAGCGAGTCGTCGAAGAAGTTGGCGGTGCTCGGTTTCGCGAACTACTTCGCGGCCGCGACGGTGTTGCCGTACCACCAGTTCCACGACGTGGCCGAGGATTTTCGGTACGACATCGAGCGGCTCTCGGCCTTCTTCTCGGTCAGCTACGAAACCATCTGCCATCGCCTGTCCACCATGCAGAGGCCCGAGCTTCGGGGTGTGCCGTTCTCGTTCGTGCGCGTCGATCGCGCCGGGAACATGTCGAAGCGACAGTCCGCCACAGGTTTTCACTTCTCGTCCAGCGGTGGCACCTGCCCGCTGTGGAATGTGTACGAGACGTTCGCCTATCCAGGCAAGATCATGACGCAGATCGCCGAGATGCCCGACGGCCGCAGTTACCTGTGGATTGCGCGCACCGTGGAGCGACGCGCCGCGCGATACGGTCAGCCCGGCAAGACCTTCGCCATCGGCCTCGGGTGCGAACTGCGCCACGCCGGACGACTGGTGTACGCCGACGGTCTGGACGTGCAGGGTTCGGCGGCCGCGACGCCGATCGGAGCGGGCTGCCGGGTGTGCGAGCGCTCGAACTGCCCGCAACGTGCATTCCCTCCCCTGGGCAAGGACCTCGACATCGACGAGCACCGAAGTTCGGTGTCCCCGTACCTCGTTCGCTGAGACGAAAGGAAGACTGCCATGACGCGAATCGGCGTTGTACTCCGACCCGAACTTGCGCCGGAAGATCTCGTCGCGGCGGCACGTGCGGCCGACCGCGCAGGCGTCGACGAGGTGTGGTTGTGGAAGGACTGCTTCTACTCCGGCGGACTGTCCACTGCTGCACTGGTTCTCGCGAGCACCGAACGCGTGAGCGTCGGCATCGGGGTGCTGCCCACTCCGATGCGCAACGTGGCCGCCACAGCGATGGAGATCGCCACCGTGGCCCGAGTCCATCCTGGGCGGCTGCGCGTCGGGCTCGGACACGGTGTTCAGTCGTGGATGGGTCAGATCGGGGCGCGAGCGCAGTCGCCTCTGACATTGCTGAGCGAACAGATGGCCGCGCTCACCGCACTGCTGGCGGGCGAGAGCGCCACCGTGCAGGTCGGTACGTCTCACTCGACAACGTGCAGCTGAATTGGCCTCCGCTGCAACCACCGCCACTGCTCGTCGGTGCGACGGGGCCGAAGACTCTGGCCCTGAGCGGACTCACCGGTGCGGGCACCATCCTCACGAGCGAGACGTCACCGGATCAGGTGCGCGCTGCCGTCGAGCACATCGATGGTGGACCGGGACACGAGATCGTCGTCTACGTGGCCATGAGTTCCGATTCCGATGCCGCGCCGAGCAATCTGCAACGCTGGATCGACGCCGGTGCTACCACCGTCGTACTCGAGCCGGCCGCGGATCGATTCGATCTGGCCGGCCTGTTCACGCACGCCGCGTCGTCGACGCAGCGGTCCTAGCGCTCTCGCAAGAACCGCCCCGCGTCCGCGAAAGCCCGTGCTCGACGCGTCAGCGTGGGTGGCGCAGGCTTCTCGCCTCGCCACAGGCGGTAGAGGGTGCTCATGCTCAGGATGAGTCGTTCCGGTGAGTCCCACTGCGCGTATGGCTGAAATTCGCCTGATTTGAGCAGGTTTCGGGCGGCCACGGTGGAGTCGAGTCCGGCGTCGAAGCAGCTGCGTCCGGCCTCGGACACCCAGGTCCAGTAGTTGCGGACGGCGCGGATCTCGTCGGTGCCGCACAGAGGTCCGTGGCCGGGAACGTAGACGGCGGCGTCGAGCTCGAGGAGGTGGTCGAGGGCGTCGATCCAATTCTGCAGCGGTCCGTGCCAGAGCACCGGTGTGGCGTCGATGAACAGCAGGTCACCGGCGAACACGACACCGACGTCGGGGAGGTGGGCGATGAGGTCGCCTTCGGTGTGCGCCGGGCCGAGGTAGCGCAGGTGTACGGGTCGTCCTGCCACGTCGATGGTCTCGGTGGTCTCGAAGGTGTGGTCGGGCAGCCGCGGCAGAGCCCCGGGGAAGGTGGCGTCGCCGCGGACCCGGTTCATGTAAGAGCCCATCGCACCGACCGGTCCCGGCACCCAGCCGATCCTCGCGCCGAGAGAGGCGAACGCGTCCACCCCTTTCGGTGGCGTTTCTTCCTTCATCGCGTGCAGTGACGCGGCGCTGGTGGTGATGCGAGCGGAGGCGGGGACGGTGTCGTTTCCCCACCAGTGATCTCCGTCGGAGTGGGTGTTGAGCACTTCGGTGATCGGCGCGTCGGCCACCAGTTCGGCGGTGTCGGCCACGACCCGCTGCGCCCAGTGCACATCCCACACGGTGTCGATCAGCATCGACGCGGAACCCGGCGCGACGATCAGTCCGGTGTTGGTCTGTCCCCAACTTCCGGGCGGCCGCATGAATGCCCAGGTGTCGTCGGCGATCTGTCGGTACCCCACCTCTGTGTCTCCCACCGCCACAGGCTAGCCGCTGAGCAGCTCCCGCATGTGAGAGTCCCACTGTCGTTCCGGGAAGCACCGATTCAACAGCTCGATCATGATGGGCACGGCCGTGGACGCACCGGGCGACGCGCCGAGTACCGCGGCAATCGTGCCATCCTGCGAGGCAACCACTTCGGTGCCGAATTGCAGCGCACCGTCCTTCACGATCTGAGCGCGCTGACCGGCGTTGGTGATGGACCAGTCCGCCGATTCGGCGTGCGGCAGAAATTCACGCAGGGCCGCGATCTTCCTGCTTCTCGTGGCGGTCAACTCGGAGAGCAGCAATCCGATCAACGCAGTGTTCTTGCGGGCCATCGACAGCAATGAGCCGATGTTGTCTCTTCCGACCGATCGCGGAAGGTCCAGCATCGATCCGTGTTTCAGAAACTTCGGGTTCGCCCCGGCATACGGTCCGAACAGAATCGATCGCCGGCCGTCGACGACGCGAGTATCCAGGTGCGGCACCGACATCGGAGGAGCTCCGATGGGTGGCGTCCCGTACACCTTGGCGTGGTGCCGATCGACCAGCTCGGGTCGATCACAGCGTAGGAACTGTCCGCTGATCGGCAACAGTCCGTAGCCGCGCGCCTCGGGAATTGCGGCTCTGCGCAGCAACTTCAGAGCCCAGCCACCGGCTCCGACGAACACAAAGCGAGCGCGCTCCACCGGTCGACCGCCGCGTACGTCGAGTCGCCAGGATCCATCGCGATCCTGACTCAACCCTCGCACTTCACGGCCGGTCTCGACGCTCGCGCCTGCGACCTCCATGGCCTCGAACAGCTGCCGCGTCGCTGCACCGAAGTCGACGTCGGTACCCGTCGCATCTCGGGTCGCCGCCCACTGCCCCGTCCTGCCCTCTGCCACGAGCGGTGCCCATTGCCGAAGCACCGCAGCGTCTTCGGTGTACTCCATCGCCTCGAACAGCGGGTGCGCGCGCAACGCACGGTGCCGTGCGCGCAGAAATTCGACGTTGTCGGCACCCCGTACGAGCGTCATGTGCGGCACCGGGCGCACGAAGTCCACCCGAGGAAGCGTCGACCAGAAGCGCCGGGTGGTCGCGAACTGCTCGGCGATCCCCACGGCTCGATCGATGTCGACGGACCCGTCGGATCGCAGTGTCGTGTAGTTGGTCTCGCACAGACCGGCATGACCGGTTCCGGCGTTGTTCCATCCGTCGGATGCTTCCGCTGCCACGCGAGGCAATCGCTCGAGCACCCGAATCGACCAGCTCGGTTCCAGTCGCTGCAGCAGTGTTCCGAGCGTTGCACTCATGATTCCGCCGCCGACGAGGATGACGTCGTCCATCTTCCACCCCTTTCTCGTACTAAGTACAAGTCACGCTAGCACCGACTCGTACACCTGTATAGTTCTGCCGATGCCCCGCCTGACCAGGACTGCCGTCGTCGATGCCGCACTGGACGTCGCATACCGTCGCGGGCTGGACTCGCTCACCATCCGCAAGATCGCCACCGAACTCGGCGTCTCCCCCATGGCGATCTACTGGCACGTCGAGAACAAGGACGAGCTACTCGACGCCATGGGCGACCGCGTCTGCCAGGACCTCGAGATCACCGTGGATTTCACCGCCGCGTGGTGGGACCAATTGCGCACCGTGCACGAGGACTTCATGCGCGCCCTGCGCGCACACCCGGGGGCCGCGACCATCGTGGTGCCGCGAATGCTGTTCTCTCCCAACAGCAGAGCCGCGATGGAACTGAGCCTGAAGCTCCTGCGTGAGGCCGGCTTCTCCGTTCCCGACGCCACCCAACTCGCCCGCCAGGGTGTTCGGGTCGCCATTTCGCTGATCACGGAGCCCTTGTTCACCGGTTTCGATGTCGAGCCGGCGCGCCGGGCACACGTCGAGGACGAGGTGGCGTCGACGATGGAATCCCTCGATCCCCAGGAGTTCCCGAACATCCTCGCTGCCGCCCCGCATCTGGCGATGCCACGGCTCGGGCGGCGTTCGAGAAGCTCGGTCTCGACACCTTCATCGCGGGCGTCCGGGCCCTCGCCCGAGAGAACGACATTTCGTCCTGATCGACAGGAATGCACTGGACATCTTGTCGGGTGGCGAAGTCTCGTCCGTAGGTGCAGGCTTTGCAGAACCGAAACAGTCGACGCTAGGGGTTCAGTGATGACGGTGCCTGTCCTGCAGAACTACATCGACGGGGCGTTCGTGACGCCCTCGGGCACCGAGATGCTCGATGTGGTGAGTCCGGTGGACGAGTCGATCGTCGCCCACTCCCCCATCTCCGACGCCGCCGATGTCGATGCCGCGATGTCGGCCGCCGCCAGTGCATTCGAGACCTGGGGCAAGACGACGCCGGGCGAACGGCAGAAGGTGCTGTTGAAGCTCGCCGACGCCATCGAGGCGCACAGCGACGAGATCGTCGAGGCGCAGAGCCGCAACACCGGTCAGCCCAAGGCCACCATTGCCGCCGAGGAAGTCACCGTCGGTGCCGATCAGATCCGATTCTTCGCAGGCGCGGCGCGGATGCTGGAGGGCAAATCGGCGGGCGAGTACATGGACGGCTTCACCTCCTATGTTCGACGCGAACCGATCGGTGTCGTCGGTCAGGTGACGCCGTGGAACTACCCGTTCATGATGGCGATCTGGAAGATCGGTCCCGCGCTGGCCGCCGGAAACACCATCGTGCTCAAGCCGAGTGACACCACCCCCGAAAGCACGCTGGTGCTGGCGAAGCTCTCGAAGGGCATCGTCCCCGACGGCGTGCTCAACATCGTCCTCGGTAACGGCGGCACCGGTGCCGCGATCGTGGAGCACAAGACTCCCGGCCTGGTATCGATCACCGGTTCGGTGCGCGCCGGCATCGCTGTTGCCGTGGCCGCCGCCAAGCAGCTCAAGCGGGCGCACCTCGAACTCGGCGGCAAGGCACCGGCAATCGTGTTCGACGACGTCGACATCAGCAAGGCCGCCGACGGTATCGCCGAGGCCGCGTTCTTCAACGCCGGCCAGGACTGCACCGCCGTCACCCGCGTCCTGGTGCACGAGTCGGTGCACGACACCCTCGTCGATGCCCTTGTCGCCAAAGCGAAGACGCTGAAAGTCGGCCTTCCCGACGACCCCGACACCTTCCTCGGGCCACTGAACAACATCAACCACTTCGGTCAGGTGAGCGCCAAGGTCGACGGTATCGGCGCGCATGCCACCATCGTCACCGGCGGCACGCGCATCGGCGACAAGGGCTTCTTCTTCGAGCCCACCATCATCACGGGCGTGCAGCAGTCCGACCCCATCGTGCAAGAGGAGACGTTCGGCCCGGTGCTCACGGTACAGAAGTTCACCGACGAGGCCGAGGCCATCGCGCTGGCCAACGACGTCGACTTCGGTCTCGCGTCCAGCGTCTGGACCTCCGATCATGCACGTACACTGCGTATCTCGGCAGCTCTGGACTTCGGAGCCGTGTGGGTCAACTGCCACATCCCACTGGTGGCCGAAATGCCGCACGGAGGATTCAAGTACTCCGGCTACGGCAAAGATCTCTCGGCCTACGGCGTCGAGGATTACACCCGCATCAAGCACGTCATGAGCTCGACGGAGACTCTTCGATGACCTGGCATCCCCTCGATCCCCTGTCCAGCGACGAAGTTGCCGCCGTGGCCGAGGTTCTCGGCCGCGATCGCGGCGTCGGCGACGGCTGGCGCTACGCCTCGATCGAGATGATCGAACCGGCCAAGTCCGAGGTCGCCGCGTTCGACGCGGACGGTAGCGTGCCGGCGCGTCGAGCAGTCTCGGTGGTGTTGAACCGCAACGAGAACACCACCTTCAAGGCCGTGGTGTCGCTCGACGATCGCACCACCGAATCGTGGACGCACATCCCCGACGTGCAGCCCAACTTCACCGTCGACGAGTGGGAGGAGGCCGACGCGGCCCTGCGTGCCCACCCCGATGTGATTGCCGCCCTTGCCGATCGCGGAATCACCGATCTGGATCTGGTGTTCATGGACACCTGGACCTACGGCGAGGCGGTGACGCCCGAGAAGTACAAGGGTCGACGCCTCGGCTGGTCCGACACGTGGGTCAAAGCTGCGGAGGGCGCCAACCCCTATGCCGGACCGGTCGGTGGCTTTCACTGCGTCATCGACGTGAACACGATGGAGCTTCTCGAGATCGAGGACACGTATCGCGTCGAGCGGCCGGAGATCATGGGCGAGTACGTGCCTCGCCACATCCCGGAGCGAATCAGGAATTCGAGCACACGTCCGCCCTTGAAGCCCCTCGAGATCACTCAAACAGATGGGCCCTCGTTCGAGCTCGACGGCAACAAGTTGACCTGGCAGAACTGGTCGCTGCGCGTGGGATTCAACTATCGCGAGGGCATGACACTGCACGCCGTCAACTACAACGACAACGGTAACGTGCGGTCGGTCGCGAATCGAATGTCGTTCGCGGAGATGGTCGTTCCCTATCGCGATCACACCGAGGATCACTATCGGCGCACCGCGTTCGACATCGGCGAGTGGGGCCTGGGCTTCATGACCACCTCGCTCGAGCTCGGCTGCGACTGTCTCGGCGAGATCCGGTACCTCGACGCGGTGCTGCACAACAGCAAGGGTGAGCCGTACACGATCACCAACGCGATCTGCATCCACGAGGAAGACAACGCCGTGCTGTGGAAGCACGTCGATCACGACGCCGGGGCCGAGGTGCGACGGATGCGCCGCCTCACGGTCAGCTTCCATGCCACCGTCGCGAATTACGAGTACCTCGTCTACTGGCGGTTCTACCAGGACGGCAACATCGAGTGCGAGGTCCGTGCGACGGGCATCATGGTCGTCACCCACTTCGACGAAGGGGGCGCACACCCGTCCGGCACGCTGGTCGACAATCGGACCTACGCTCCCTACCACCAGCACTTCCTGGTCGCCCGGCTCGATCTGGACATCGACGGCACCCAGAACACCGTCTATGCCAGTGAGACGCAACGCGTTCCGATGGGCCCGGACAATCCTTACGGTCTCGCGCTGACTCAGGTCAACACTCCCCTGACCACCGAGTCCGAGGGCAAGCAGGATTACGACTGGAACACCCAGAAGGCATGGAAGGTCGTCAACGACAACGTCACCAACGGCCTCGGCACCCGGCCCGCCTACAAGTTGGTTCCGGGAGCGGCGATCCCGTCGATGTTCGATCCCGCGTCGCCGATCTTCCAGCGCGCCCAGGTGATCGGTCACACCGTCTGGGTCACCCCCAATTCGCCCGACGAGCGTTGGCCCAGCGGCGAGTTCGTCAACCAGAGCGGCGTCGACCACGGGCTGCCGGAGTGGACCGAAAATGATCGCAGCATCGAGAACACCGATGTCGTCGTCTGGTACACCTTCGGCATCCATCACATCACTCGGCCGGAGGACTGGCCGGTGATGCCCGCGGACACGGTCTCGTTCTGGCTCAAGCCGTTCGGATTCTTCGATCGCAATCCCTCGCTCGACGTCGCACCGTCGGAGCAGAAGCATTGCCACACCGATCCCGGTAGCACCTGTCATTAGCTCGCCCGACTTCAGGGAAGGTCCGCCCATGCGTCTGATCGTGGGGTACCAGGCAACACCGAGTGGCGCGGACGGAATCGCCCTGGGCGCAACGCTCGCGCGTTCGCTGCAGGCTTCGCTGGACATCTGTCTGGTGCTGCCGCAGGAGCGTCCGGTGCCGTCCAAAGCGCCGGTCGAGGCCGCATACGACGACATCCTCATCGATCGGGCCACCGCCTGGCTCGACGAGGCACTCACCCTCGTACCCGATGATGTGCAGGCACGCGCGCACCTGTTGTTCGACGAGTCCTTCGCACAGGGCCTGCTCGACGCGGCCAGGAGTGGAGCCTGCGGAACGACCGAAGGCGACGACGAGTTCGATGCGTACATGATCGTGGTCGGTGCGGCCGGTGACGGTCTGCTCGGACGCCATTCGATCGGTACCGTCACCAGCGATCTGCTGCACGTGGCGCATGCGCCGCTCGCGCTGGCTCCGCGGGGGTATCGGCATTCTCCGCCGCAGCGGATTCGGGAGATCACCTGCGCCATCGGAAATCGGCCGGGGGCAGCAGAACTCGTCGAAGCAGCCACCGACCTGTCCGTCACCGCAGAGTTGCCACTGCGCCTGCTCTCCCTCGTGTCCGCCGAAGAGCAATCGACACGGGGACAGAGTGGTCTCGCCAAGGCCGAGGAAGTGCTGCGTACCGTGCAAGCGGAATTGCCTGCGGGATCGGACGTGCAGCTGAGGGTGGCGGAGGGCTCCGGCATCGAGAAGGCCGCTTCTTCGCTCGACTGGCACGACGGCGACGTGTTGATGGTGGGGTCGTCTCGACTCGCGCAACCTCACCGTCTCTTCCTGGGATCGGTTGCCGCCAAGATGCTTCGGGTCGTTCCCGTTCCGATGATCGTTGTTCCGAGAGAGGCCGGCGATGAATGAGCACAAGGTAGTCGACGTCGAGTCCAAGGGCCTGTCCGCCGGCCAGCTCGGGTTGCTCGCCAGTGTGGTCCTGGGCATCTCGACCATCGCACCCGCGTACGCACTCACCGCGTCGCTCGGCCCGACGGTCACCGAGGTCGGGGTGCACCTGCCCGCGATCTTCATCGTCGGCTTCATCCCGATGTTGTTGGTAGCGTTGGGCTATCGAGAGCTCAACGCGGCCGAGCCCGACAGCGGCACGTCGTTCACGTGGGCGTCGAAGGCCTTCGGCCCGTACGTCGGCTGGATGGGTGGCTGGGGCCTGATCGCGGCCACCATCATCGTGCTCTCGAACCTGGCCGGAGTGGCCGTCGACTTCTTCTATCTCTTTCTCGCCCAGGTCACCAGCAACGACTCGTTGGCCGACCTGACCGGCAACAAGCTCGTCAACATCGTCACGTGCCTGGTGTTCATGGCGTTGGCGGCGTGGCTCTGCTACCGCGGCATGCAGGAGACCAAGCGTGTGCAGTACACGATGCTCGGGTTCCAGTTGCTGGTGATGGCCTGGTTCATCATCGCCGCATTCGTCAAGGTGCGGGCGGGCGACGGGGCCCAGGACATCTCGTTCAGCCTGGACTGGTTCGACCCGTTCGGTATCCCGAGCTTCTCCGCCTTCACCGCCGGCCTGTCGCTGTCGATCTTCATGTACTGGGGCTGGGACGTCTGTCTGACGGTCAACGAGGAAACCTCGGGCAGCGCAAAGATTCCCGGGCGCGCAGCGCTGGTCACGGTGTTCTTCATCATCGTGCTGTACCTGCTCACCGCAGTGGCAACCCTGCTCTTCGCAGGCACCGGTGACACCGGAAACGGACTGCAGAATCCCGACACCACCGACAACGTGTTCGCCGCCCTCGCCGGGCCGGTGATGGGTCCCTTCGCGATCCTGCTGTCACTGGCCGTGTTGAGCAGCTCCGCCAGTTCACTGCAGGCCACGTTCATCTCACCGGCGCGTACTTTGCTCGCGATGGGTCACTACCAGGCCCTACCGAAGCGGTTCGCCTCCATCACACCGAGATTCAGCACTCCGGGCTTCGCGACGCTCGTCGCAGGCGGGGCATCCGCCGGCTTCTACGCCGTGATGCGGGTGGTGAGCGACAACGTTCTCACCGACACCATTGCCGCTCTGGGACTGATGATCTGCTTCTACTACGGCATCACCGCATTCGCCTGTGTCTGGTACTTCCGCGAGGACTTGTTCACCAGCACCCGGAACTTCTTCTTCAAGTTCTTGGCACCGCTACTCGGCGGGGTCGGGATGGCCGTGGTGTTCGTGCAGACCTCGGTCGACGCCTGGGATCCTGAATTCGGCAGTGGCTCCTCGCTTTTCGGCATCGGGATGGTGTTCCTCATCGGCGTGGGCATCATCGTTCTCGGCATGGTCGTCATGGCGGTGGTAGCACTGCGCAAGCCGGAGTTCTTCAAGGGCAACATCCTCCGCCGCGATACTCCGTCACTGATCGTCGAAGACTGACGATCCCCCTGGACTTCGTCGACGCCCGGGAGCTCGACGCCACGCTGCTGCAGGCCTTGCAGGATCAGCTCGCCGACCCGCACCCAGGCAGGCCGGTCGGCCCACTGAGCCTCGAGCAGTGCGTTGGCTCGGGGGTCGTCGAGAACGCGCTCGAACGACCACTCCAGGGCATCACCGTCCCAGGCGTTCATCATCCACTCGACCGTGTCGTCCGCGAGTTCCTGGATCCGTGGGTCCTCGGGTTCGAGCTCGGCTGCTCGAAAAGAGCGCACCATCAGTGCCAGATAGCCCGGGTCCCGGAGCATGACGGCACCGAATTCCTCCAGCCAGGGATCGAGCCTGGGCCGGTAGACGGCATACGTCAGCACCCAGGCATCGCGATAGTGATCGACCACTCCGGAGTCGATGCCCGCTTCGCGCAGGTGCTCGATCAAGCCGACGATCAGATCGGGAAGGACCAGCGCGTCGCCTGCACGCAGCAGCCTGAGTCTGTCGCGATCCTTCTCGAGACGTTCGATCCTGGTGCTCAGATCGGCGTCGATCTCGACCAAGGCCAGGTCGAGTGATTCCTGCGAGGCGTCGAGCAGCTCGTGGACGCGCGCCAGTGGCACACCGGCCGAGGCAAGAGCAACGACGCGGGAGAGCCGCAGGACGGCCTCCCCGTCGTAGAGGCGGTAGCCGGAAGTGTCGCGGTGTGGCTCGTCCAACAGCCCCTGCTGGTGGTAGAACCGCACGGTTCGGGTCGTCACTCCCACGTAGGAAGCCAGCTCACCGATGCGCAGCATGGCGACCATTCTTGCCGATCAACCGTCCACCCCGGCAGAGTCCGGCACAGGTTCGGTGAGCTCACGCGCACCCGGACTCAGCACCGCATAGGCAGCGACAGCGGTCCATCCGACTCCCATCACGACGGCCCCGAGAGCGAGATCACCGCCGACGAGCACCACCGACATCAGTCCCAGCCCCATCGGACCCGCCACAAGCCCGCTCATGTTCAGCCAGCCGAGGACGCGCCCCCGGACGTCTGCGGGAACGCGTTCGGCCACGTAGACGTTCCAGATCGGACCGAAGAGCCCGGATCCGAGACCCATGACGAGCATCCCGGCCGCGACGATCCAGAATCCCTGCAGCTGGGCGAACAGCCAGATGCCTGCCGTCATCGCTGCCATTCCCGTCACGAAGGTGGCCCGTCGCGATCGGGCGGCCAACAAAGCGAACAGGGCCGACCCCGCCAGTGCACCGACCGCGAACGCCGACATCGCCAGGCCCAGCTGCCCGGGTTCGCCGATCTCGTTGAAGTGGCCGGGCAGCAGCAGGCTGATCATCGGCGGGGTGACCAGACTCGCGAGGAACGCGAAAATCAGCATCGCTCGCAGTGCGGGCGTGGCACGGATCAGGTCCAGGGCACTCCCGGACCCCGTGGCAGCAGTCGGGAATGCCTGCCCCATGACCGGAACCAACGCAGTCAGCACCGCTGCGGCCGCCGAGGAGGCGGCGGTGACGGCTACGACGTCGATCGGATCCAGCACGCTCAACAGCAGGCCTGCCAGAGCCGGTCCGGCCAGGAAGGCCAGTGAGAACCCGGTCTGAAAGAACCCGGCCACCGTGGTGACCGACGTTCCCGAGATCGACGCGACGTCGGCGAGCATCGCTTGGCGAGCCGTCATCCCCGGAACATCGAAGACCGCGCCTGCGACTCCCAGCACCACGAACCACGGCACCGACAACCCCACCGTTGCGCTCACCACGATCAGGCCGAGTACCGCAGTCGCGCTGCCGAGGTCGGAGACGACGGCCACGTTGCGTGCCCCGAATCGGTCGATCAGTCGACCACCGGCGAACGTTGCCGGTACCGCAGCGATGCCGGCTGCCGCTGCGATCAGACCTGCCGACGACAGCTTCCTGTCGTCGCCAGCACCAACCAGGGCAGGACGATCGTGATGGCCGAGTTGCCGAAAAGCGACAACGACGCGCCACCGATGTACAGCGGGACAGCAATACGAATGCGACTCATGCTTCGATGATCGGCATTGACGCTGCGTCAAGGTCAAGCTGTGCGTGCGCACCGGGTCGCGATGTCGCGTCGATTCGTCGACGACCGACCTGGGACTGCTGCTCAGATTTCCTCGGCCTCGAAGCGCGCGTTGCGCTTACGCATCTGCCAAATAGACAGTGCAACAACGCCGCCCGCGGCGAGGGCACCCATGATTGCCCCTGCCCACGTGCTCGCCTGCGAGTAGAGGTCGGGCTGCAGCCTGACGAGGACTCCGATGCAACCGGCTGCCGTGATCGCGCCGGCCACGATCCCACGCACCCGTGCGAGCTTTGTTGCGGTGTACATGTTTACCCCACGCGCAGCCGAGTAACCGAGTGTTGCGTAGCTGATGATGGTGGCCACGACGAGAGTCCCCAGCGCTATCCACACTCCGGTCGTGTTCGCCGCCCACGCCAGAATCGCAGCGCCGATGATTGCAGCCCAGTAGAACAATTGAAAGCCGACGGCGGAGGCCTCGTTCCACACATCCCGCTGGCGTTCGTCGTCGTAGAATTCGTCGTCCAGATCGCCGACGAATCGCATGGTCTTGGTGAATGCGCTCATGTCACTCCTCGTCTCCGAACAATATTTCGACAGTGGTGCCCAACGCTCTGGCGAGCTTCAGTGCCAGGTAGACGCTCGGTGCATAGTCGCCACCTTCGACGGAGACGATGCTCTGCCGGGAGACTCCGCAGACCTTCCCGAGCTCCGCTTGGGTCAGCCGCGCAGCCTTTCGATGTTCACGCACCTCGTTGGTCCTCAGCGCGCTGTTCATGTCAAAAGTCAAGCTGACTTGTCATTAAATGTCAACCCCTCTTGTCATCAACAATGTTCCGAGTTCGATGCTTCGACGTCCATTACCGCGGATCGAGCCCCATCAGAAGCGCCTGCAGCCCGAACTCGAAGGCATCCTCGGACCGCTCTTGCAGTTCCCCCGCGGTGTCCAGTGCAGCTCTCAGTTCCGGCTCCACGTCGCGGCTGCTGAGCCACGGCGCCTCGGGAGCTGCCAGATCCAACGCCGAACCCAACACATAACTGTCGAGCACAGTGATGATGCGGAGCACGTCGGCGGGCGCGAAGCCGGCGTCTGTCAGCACCCGCGCCAACGTGTTGTACATCCCGAACGCAGCACTACTGTTCACGGCCTGAGCCGTCAGCAGTGGAATCAGCCGCGGGTAGCGTCCGTAGCTGTTTCGGTAGCCGCGCGCGATGCAGGCGAGCGCCTCACGCCACGGCACACCGACCTCCGGCATCTCCACCTCGGACATCGCCCGACCCCGCAGCAACTCGATGATCTCGTCACGTCCGGACACGTGGTTGTAGAGCGAGGACGGACTCACTTTCAGCTTCTTGGCCAGCTGGGGCATGGTGAATCCACCCGACTCTTCGACGAGAGTCAGGGCCGCCGTCGTGATGCGATCGAGGTCGAGCAGGGGTGCCGACGGTCGTCCCACAGCATTTCTCCCGTATCTGTTGCGTTCGAGGCAGACATCCACGATACTTAACGAATCACATTCGTTTTAACAGGAGATCAGCATGCTGACACTCACCGCACTCACCGCGCCCGAGGCCCTGACTCGAACCACCCCGACCGATCGCGCGCCGCTCCGCGTCGGCCTGGTGCAGCATCGCTGGAACCCCGATGCCGCAGCGTTGAAGGCCGAACTGCTCGACGCCATCGCGGCAGCGGCGGACCTCGGGGCGAAGGTCGTCTTCCTGCCCGAGATCACCCTGTTGCGCTACCCCGCCGATACCCGCGCCGGAGCCAACCCGGGAGGCGAGGCCGAGGATCTGCTGACCGGGCCCACGTTCACCCTCGCCGCCGAGGCCGCAGCAGCGAACGGGATCGTGGTCCATGCCTCGCTGTACGAGAAGTCCGAAGCCGCAGACGGATTGGGGTTCAACACCGCCATCATGGTCTCTCCGACGGGCGAATTGCTGGCGCGAACCCGCAAGCTGCACATCCCCATCTCGGCCGGATATTACGAGGACACCTACTTCCGGGCCGGTCCCGCCGAGGACCCGTATCCCGTGTACTCCCCGGCGGAACTCGGCGGTGCCAGAGTGGGCCTGCCCACCTGCTGGGACGAGTGGTTCCCGGAGGTCGCGCGCAGTTACGCGCTCGGCGGCGCGGAGATTCTCGCGTACCCGACGGCCATCGGGTCCGAGCCGTCGTTCCCGGCATTCGACACCCAACCGCTGTGGCAGCACGTCATCGTCGGCCACGGCATCTCGAACGGCCTGTTCATGGTGGTACCCAACCGCTGCGGCAACGAAGGCGAGATCACCTTCTACGGTTCGTCGTTCATCTCCGATCCCTACGGCCGCATCCTGGTTCAGGCACCCCGAGACGAATCGGCCGTCCTCGTCGCGGATCTCGACCTCGATCAGCGTCGAGAATGGTTGGAGCTCTTCCCGTTCCTACTGACACGCCGACCCGACACGTACGGCCGCCTCACCGAGCCGGTGAACGCCGACGCACCGTACGGTGACGGACACGCTGCGACGCCGGTGATCAAATGACCACCACCGCAACGACGTTCACGATGCCGTCCGAAACCGCCCCGCAGGACAAGGTGTGGATGGCATTCCCGTGCGAGGGCTACTCCCTCGGCGACGACCCGGAGGCCAAGCACGAGGCCCGCTCCACGTGGCTGCCGTCGCACACGCTGTTGCCGAGTTCGAGCCGGTGACCGTCGTCGTCGATCCGGCCGAACGCGCCGTCGCATCGACATACCTCTCGCGCGATATCGACATTGTCGAAGCACCGTTGAACGACGCCTGGATGCGCGATATCGGCCCGACATTCGTTCATGCACAGGACGGTTCGGTCGCCGCCGTCGACTGGGTCTTCAACGGCTGGGGTGCACAGGACTGGGCGCAGTGGGACAAGGACAGCCGTATCGGCGAGTTCGTCGCCAATCAGGCTGCAGTACCGCGCATCACGTCGTCGATGGTCAACGAGGGCGGCGGCATCGCGGTCGACGGCGCAGGTACGGTGCTGGTGACCGAGACCGTGCAACTCGATCCGGGCCGCAACCCCGGGCTGTCGAAAGCCGACATCGAAGCGGAACTGGCACGAACCATCGGCGCGCAGCACGTCATCTGGCTGCCGCGCGGACTGACGCGTGATTCCATGCGTTTCGGTACCCGCGGACACGTCGACATCGTCGCGGCCATCCCGTCGCCGGGAACGGTGTTGGTGCATCGGCAATACGATCGGGCTCACCCCGACTACGAGGTCGGCTCACTGATCGTCGACGCACTGCGTTCCACCCACGACGGCTCGGGCGAGGACTGGAACATCGTGGAGGTGCCGGCTCCGCGGACACTGCGTGATGCCGAAGGCTTCGTCGACTACAGCTACATCAATCATCTGGTCGTCGACGGCGGCGTGATCGCCTGCAGTTACGACGACCCGTCCGACGCCGAAGCTGCAGCAATCCTGCGCGAGGCGTACCCGGGCCGGGACGTGGTGACCGTGGACGCGAGGCCGCTGTTCGAGCGCGGCGGCGGAATCCACTGCATCACCCAGCACCAGCCTTCGGCGAAGGATCTCAGCTGACGGTTGCGTCCTACGAGCTGCGACGAACCTCGAGCTGCTCGCCGACGGCAACGGTGTGCGCTTCGGTCACGCAGTCCAGGCGTCCGTCCAGACGCAGCGAGACGTTGTACTCACCCTGCTTGAGGTTGAACGTGGTGATGGTGATGCTGGTGGCGTTCTCGTCCACGATCACGCGCTGACTCAGCGACAGCATCCCGTTGTGCAGAACTTCGCACATCTGCCCCGGAAGGACATTGTCGACGTGAACCGTAATGGTCTTCGGTCCGCCGAGAGCCTCGATGGTGGGCTGCGGCGTGCTCGATCCGACGAGTCTGAGGTAACTCTTGTCTCTGCGCACGGCCTCGACTTCCCTGTTAGCGTGCTCCACCCGAAAGTGAACGTCCGACGTGGTCTCGTTGGTGCTTCGTGGCGCGATGGAAGACGGATTGGTTTCACACGTCGTCATCGGCCTCGACCCGAGCCTCTCTTTACATCGGGGGCGAAACCGTCCGCGTTACGAACCCGCCTCCGACCAGCCCACCCACAGCCGCAAACATCCAGGGAATCTCGATGTCATCGGTCAGAACATACCTCTCGTACCGCGGATCTGCGAGCGGACTGTTCGAACCGATATCTTTACGTATCCTTACACCCTGTATTACTGAGCGCTGCTGATTCGCGACGCGAGAATCAGTCCGCTTCGTCGAAGCCCTGTAGTTCGGCCTTCTCCGCGGCGAGCTCGGCTTCTCGCTGCCGGCGCTGATGCATCTTGACTCCGACGATCGCCGCGGCGAAACCGAGCGCCGCGCCGCCGGCCGCCCC
>NZ_BAOX01000027.1:0-29647 GCF_000813105.1 Rhodococcus sp. BS-15
GGACCCACTCGAGTGGGTCCTTTTTCTTTGCCTGATCGACGCTACTGTGAGTCATGCCGACACCCACCCGCGTTCATGTCACCCACCAGTTCTCCTCGCCGCCTGAGGTCGTGTTCGAGGCGCTGTCCGAGCACGAGAACTTGGCTCGCCTGTTCGGGGCGAAGGTCACCCGGCTTCGAGACGGCGACACCTCACGCAACGGGGTCGGCTCCGTGCGCAGCGTTGCGGTCGGGCCGCTGCCCGCGTTCGAGGAAACCACCGTGGTCTCCGATCCGAATTCACTGATCGAGTACCGCATCACCAAGGGCAGCCCGCTACGCGGACACTGGGGCGTCCAGAAGTTGACCCCCACATCCGACGGTGGCACCGAGCTCGCCTACACGATCGGGTTCGATTCGCCGATCCCCGGCCTCGCTCCTATCGTCGGCAAGGTATTGGGTTCGAGAATCTCGAGGAACTTGCCGCGCCTGGCACGCTGAGTCTTCGAGAAATCCTCATACTCGAGTATGACGACAGCACTACCCGGGACTGATGTATCCATGTCGCCGACGCGACAGAGTCGACGACATGGACATCGTCAGAACTCACAGCCTCGGCAAGCGCTATGACACGCATACCGTCGTCGACGACGTGAACCTTCGCATCCCTGAGGGCTGCGTCTACGGCTTTCTCGGTCCCAACGGATCGGGTAAGTCGACGACCATGAAGATGCTGCTGTCCCTGATTCGACCGACCTCGGGTGAGGTAGAGATCCTCGGCAAGCCGATGAATCACGGCACTCGCCGCGAATTGCTTTCACACATCGGATCACTCATCGAAGCTCCACCCGGATACGGCCACCTCACGGGTGCGGAGAACCTCCGTATCGTGCAACGCTCGCTCGGATTGCACGCCGAAAAGATCGAGCGGGCAGTGGCCACCGTCCGTCTACAGGAACACCTCGACAAGAAGGTGAAGAACTACTCGCTGGGAATGAAACAGCGCCTGGGCATCGCGATGGCACTCGCACGTGAACCGCGACTGCTGATCCTGGACGAACCCACCAACGGATTGGACCCGGCGGGCATAGAAGAGATCCGCGGCCTGCTCCGCCATCTCGCCGACCACGGTGTGACAGTCATGGTTTCGAGCCATCTGCTAGGTGAGATCGACAAGACGGCCAACATGCTGGGAATCCTGAGCCACGGTCGCCTGATCTTCCAGGGCACCCGCGACGAGCTGTTCGCCGCCTCCACGCCCGACGTGCTCATCGATGTCATCGACGCTGAACGCGCCAGTTCGGTTCTACAACAGCCAATTCCAAGATACGGCAATACATTGAGACTGCCCGGCCTCGACGATCGAGGTACCGCACTGGTGGTGGCGGAACTCGTCGGCGCGAACGCAGGCGTCTACGGCGTTCGGCGCGAAAATCAGTCGCTCGAAGACGTATTCATGAATCTGACGAAGGGGGGCCGATTGTGACGACGGTACGCAACGAGTTCGCCAAACTCCGGCACCTGCACATCGGCGCGATCGGCGCAGTGCTGGTCTCCGCAATCGTAGGTTTGACCTTCGTCGGCGCTCTCACCGCGGCGACGTCGAACGATTCGCCCACGGTCTCCTGGGCACTACCACTGGCCGGCCTGTCCCTTGCCGTCCCCATCGCCTCACCCCTGCTGATCGCAGTGATGGCGAGCCGCACAGTGGAAGTCGAGCACCAGTCGAACGGCTGGCTGCTGAACCAGACCAATGGTGCCGACCGCGGAGACCTCGTTCGCGCGAAGCTCGTCTCGACGGGCCTCGTCGTCGTTATTGCGACGGTGGTGGCCAGCGCGGCAGGTCTATTTTTGGGAACTGCCATCGGAGTGACCCAGCCGTTGCCTGCCGGCCTGTGGTTCGGCTACACGGCGGCGGTGGTCACGGCGAACCTCGTGATACTCGGTCTTCACCTGCTGATCTCAGCGCGAGTGGACAACCAACTGGTCGCGCTGGGAGTCGGCATCGTGGGTACCGTCATCGCGATCTGCGCCTCCGGATTCCCCTCCTGGGCAGCGCACCTGACGCCCTGGGGCTACTACTCGTTGGCATCGGCGGCGGACTACCAGGGCGAGCAGGTGGTGACGCTGGACCCGTCCTACGCCAGTATCGCTGCCCTCGGAGTTGTCGGCGCAGTGTTGTTCTGGCTCATGACCGTTCGACTGGATCGACAGGAGGCACGAGCATGAATGCGTTCTCGGCCGAAATGATCAAGCTCAGACGCTCGCAGGCCTGGGCGGTCGTCGTTCTGCTGCCACTGATCATCGCGGGGGTCGGAACGTTCAACACGATCGCCTCGGGCGCAGAGTTGGCAGAGGGATGGCGCACATTGTGGTTGCGCACAGTCGTGTTCTACGGACTGTTCCCACTCGCGCTCGGCATTGCCGTGCTGGCCTCCCTGGCGTGGAAAGCCGAACACCGAGGAGGGAATTGGAATGCCCTGATGAGCGGGCCGGTCTCGTCGGTGCGCATCGTGTTCGCCAAGACGGCTGTAGTGGCAACGCTGACCGCGGCCATGAACATCGTCATGCTGGCAGCCGTCGTAATTCTCGGCAAGGTGGTCTTCTCGCTCGACGGCATGCTCCCTTCCGAGCTCTTCGCGACCAGTGCACTCGTCGTGGTGGGCTCGCTACCGGTGGCGGCTCTGCAATCCGGTCTGTCGATGGCGATCAGATCGTTCGCGGTGCCGATCGCCATCGCTCTCGTCGGGGCCGGGATATCGGTGTTCCTCCTCACCGCCGAGGTGACCGGGGCAATTTTCGTGCTGCCCTATGCACTGGCGACTCGCGCAACCCAACTGGCCACCGGAACCTTCGGTGACTCGGGTTCGCTCACCACCGGGGCCGCGCTATCGGTCCTGACGGCCACGACGCTGCTCACTGTCGCAGTCGTCGCACTGACCGGCAGGGCACTCGACCGCAAGGACATTCACGTTCAGTGATATCGCAGCGAAAGGAGAATCGACCATGACCGACAATCGAACGATCGCTCACACCGAGTACACCGAACCGGGGCGCGCGCATCAGCGCCCCGACGGGCGCGGTGCCGCTTCGCTCACCGCAGCAGTGCTCGCACTCCTTCTCACACCCGTGCTCGTGATCTTTCCGTTCGCCGGCTTCGTCCCGGTCGCGCTCGCCGCGACCGGCGTCGTGCTGGGGTGGCGGGCGACGCGACGCACTGCAACCGGGGTAGCGCGCACGGGATTCGTCCTGTCGATGATCGTGTTGTGCGCATCCGTGGCGGCGGCCGCCCTGTGGATCTTTTTCGTGGTGAATCCGTCGATTGCTCAGTACGGTGAGCTGCACGACGCAGTGAGCAACATCTTCTCCAGTTGATTCGACAACGTCTCGGCGATCGATCCGTGGGGCCTGTTCGTAACACTACGGACCATCTGGTCCCATTATCATCGCCGCATGATGCTCACCACTGGATCCGAGCAACACCGCGTCCGAGCCATCGGACGCGGTGTTCTCTGCTTCGGCATCCTTTCCTACACGGGAGCGGTCTCGGTAGGCATGTACTGGCGCGGTACGACGACCGTGCTCTTGATGGCCATTGCACTTGGCCTGTGTCTGCCATGGTTGTTCGCGCATCGCTATCCGCTGCGGTCCTTCGCCGTGATGTCGGCTGCCGGCACCGTCCAGTTGATCGAAGGTTTCGGCCCGATCCCGGCGAATCTCATGTTGCTGGCCGGGGTGTACGCGGTGGCAGCACACGCCCCACGCCGTGCGGCACTGCTTTGCGCGACAGCCGTCGTGGCGGGCGCGGTAATTGCCGCGATCCGGTGGGGTGAGACGTTCGCGGCATCTGCAGTGCCGCTTTCGGCCATAGGGACGACGACCGTCGCGGTGTGGCTGTGGGGCACCCATACCGCCTTACGTCGTGTGCACGACGAAACTCTGCGTACCCGTGCCGACCAACTCGAACGCGAGCAGGACCATTTGGCGCAGATAGCCGCAGCAGAAGAACGTGCCCGCATCGCGCGCGACCTTCATGACGTGATCTCGCACAGTCTGGCGGGCATCCTCACCATGTCCGAGGGAACGTTGCGGTCCTCACCCGAACTGGCGGAAAAACACAAGAATTCGCTCCGCATGATCAACACCCATTGTCGTGATTCGCTTTCCGAGTTTCGAAAGTTGCTCAAGCTGCTCCGAGACGAACCAGCGGACATGACGCGCACCTCGCCCGTCGTGTCGAATCTCGAGTTCCTGGTCGAATCGGCCGCGTCCGATACCGTCGCCACGGATTCGACTGTGGAGGGCCGTCATTGCGAGCTGCCACCAACGGTGCAGGAAGCCGTCTACAGAATCGTGCAGGAGTCGTTGACCAACGTTCGCAAACATGCCGGCACCTCGGTGACCAAGGTGACTGCATCGGTCGACGTCACCGCTGAGAACGTGAAAGTCGAAGTCAGTGACGACGGTGACGGGTCGGCTGCCGAAGTGGGTGCCACAGAGTGCACTACGGACGGCTTCGGGCTA
Source organism: Rhodococcus sp. BS-15 (assembly GCF_000813105.1). Lineage (NCBI taxonomy): Bacteria > Bacillati > Actinomycetota > Actinomycetes > Mycobacteriales > Nocardiaceae > Rhodococcus > Rhodococcus sp. BS-15. The sequence continues at coordinate 4,503 of NZ_BAOX01000027.1, forward strand.
CTCGGTATGCGCGAGCGCGTCGATTCCCTGCGCGGAACGCTGTTCGCCGGGTCGCCGCCCGACGGCGGATTCGTCGTTCGGGCCACGATTCCTCTCAGCTCCGACGATCGCAGCTCGAACAACCGGTATGTTCGCACCAGAAACAACTGATCGCCATCAGCTGACTCGATCTTTCGGGGGGACAATGATTCGCACTGTCATCGTCGACGACAGTGAGCTGTTCCGAGCTGGGCTGCGAATGATCGTCGAGTCCGGAAGCGGAACCACCGTCGTCGGCGAAGCAACCAACGGGATCGACGCAGTTTCCTTGGTCGAGAGCTTGCCGGGTGAGATCGACGTGGTCTTGATGGACATCGACATGCCCGGACTGAACGGAGTGGACGCCACTGCGCGGATCCTCGATCTCGACGCGCCTCCCAAGATCCTCATTGTCACGACATACGCGGTGGACAACCTGGCGTACAACGCCATCATGGCGGGGGCGAGCGGATTCTTGCTCAAGGACACTCCGCCCGACGCGCTTCTGTCCGCCATCGAGGCCACTCACCGCGGCACTGCGGTCGTCTCGCCGCAAATGACCCGGCAACTGCTGTGCTCGGTATCCCCGCAACGTGCCGCTATTCCCGCCGACGATTCCGTTCGGCGCCGCTGGGAGTCGCTGACGGACCGCGAACGTGACGTACTCGAGGCAATCGCACAGGGACTGAACAATTCGGAAATCGCGGACAAGCTGTTCATCGCGGAGGTTACCGTCAAGACACACGTGGGGCGGGTACTGCGCAAGCTCGATGTTCGCGACCGGATTCAATGCGTGGTGTTCGCCCACACTGCGGGTTTGGTCGCGGACTGACGGAGTGTGATCACTCGGCACGCGAGGAGACGGCTCCGGATATCTTGGCACCAGCATCGCGCCGTGCCGCGCGCCGGAGCACGAACACCGCCGCAATGCATCCGACGACGCTCCAAGCACCGAGAACCAATGCGGTCTCGGCCAGGTGCCACCGCCCACCGATCTCCGAAGCGGCTGCGGCATCACCGAGGAGAGCAGCGCGCAGGGCCTGGCCCAGCCAGTAGAGCGGAGTCGCCTGTCCGATCGCCTGCATCCAGGACGCCTGGTTCGCCAGCGGGTACAACACACCGGACACGCTCACCAGCGCCATGAGCAGAAGCGATACGAAACTCAGGTTCCGCGGGTTCTTGACGAGCGAACCCAGGATCGCTCCGAACGGCAGAGTAGCCGTCATGCCGAGGGGCAGAATCCATACAAGGTTTGCGAGTTCGATCGTATCGGCCGAGACGAACTGCCCGAACAGCACACTCGCTCCGATCAGTACGACACAGAAGGTGATGAACGTCAGGGCCACCTGGCTGCTGATCTTGCCGACGAGATAGGTGTGAATACCGTAGGGCAAAGATTTCACGCGCAGCAGACTTCCGTCCTCCCGCTCGGCGATGAGGTTGGTGGCCAACCCCATCAGTCCGCTGAACAGCACGTTGATCGCGAGCACTCCGGGGATGGCGAAACTACCGAGCGAGGCTCCGGAGCCCGACACCTCCACTCCTCGAAGAAAATACATGACGATCAGAGCGATGCACGGAAAGAAGATGTAGTTGAGGACGAGGGTAAGGCTCTGTCTGAATTCGATCAGCCCGCGGCCGAGTCCGAGACGGACGGTATCAATGAGCATGGAAGAGCACCTTTCCTTCATCTGGACTCGGATCGAGCTCCGCGGCAACGGGATCGGCACTTCGAATCATGTGCAGGTAGGCGTCCTGCAAATTCAGTGGCCGGACGACGAGATCGGTCACTTCGGAGCCCCCCGAGGCCAACAGTTCACGGACGAACTCGGTGGCGTTGTCGACCGTCGCCGTCTGGGAACGTCCACGGAGCCGATACGAAACCGCGGTACCCCAGGCGTACCGGCGGGCGAGCTGCTCGGTGGTTCCACGCGCGACGACACGTCCATCTACCAGAATCGCCACCGAATCTGCGAGAAGCTCGGCCTCGACCAGATCGTGGGTGGTCAGTACGACGGCCGTTCGCCGCGTGCGGGTGATCGACCCGATGAGTTCGTGAAAGTCCTGGCGCGCTTCGGGATCGAACCCGACTGTCGGTTCGTCCAAGAACAACAGTTCGGGATTTCCGACGAGTCCGATCGCGACGTCGAGACGACGCCGTTGGCCTCCGGAGAGTCGACCGACCTTGGTCTGTGCTCGGTCGGTCAGACCGACAGCATCCAGTAACTCGTCCGTATCGTATGGCAGTCGGCCACCCGACGGCCCGAGTACTCGATAATGCTGTGCGAAGTGCAGCAACAACTCTCGAACTTTCCACCGACGATGATCACGCCATGACTGCAACACGACACCGATGCGCGACTGCCATTCTTCGTCGCCGTGGGCGGGATCGACTCCCAAAACACGCACGTACCCACTCGACCGGCGGCGAATTCCCTCGAGAATCTCGATGGTGGTCGTCTTACCCGCGCCGTTCGGCCCGAGCAATGCAACCACTTCGCCCGCCTCGACACGCAGATCGACCCCGGTCAACACATCGATCGACCCGTAGCGCATCCGAACGTCCCTGGCCTCGAGGGCCGGTACGTCGGATTGGTTCGGGTAGACGGATGTGTCAACGGAGTCGTTCGACTGCCCGTGCAGTGCCATCGTCATCGACGCTCCTTCTAGTTTGCTGCCACAAGAGTTCGGTACGAAACGGAATCGGATCCCGGACCGGCGACCCGGCACATGATCGTGCCGGGTCGCCGTACCGGGTGCAGTCTCACTCCTTGGAGTGATCCTCGAACGGCAGGATCGCTTCGGTGTGCGGACCGATGAACTCTCCGGTCTCGTCCTGGAAACGGCCCAGATCTGCAACAGCAGGTGTTTCGTATGCCTTGTTCACGATGCAACTCCTCGCTGAATTGTAGAGATGTTTCGAATTGTCATATCCGACTGACGAATTCACTCCTTGGAGTGATCCTCGAACGGCAGGATCGCTTCGGTGTGCGGACCGATGAACTCTCCGGTCTCGTCCTGGAAACGGCCCAGATCTGCAACAGCAGGTGTTTCGTATGGCTTCGACATGCGCGTTACACCTCCGTTCCGTGGTTGATCAGGCGGCGATGTTCGCGGCGGCGACGGTCAGTTCTTGCGATCGGCGATGGGGTTCCAGCCCTCGGCCTGGCCACCGATGCCGAAACCTGTCTCGTCCTGGAAGCTGCCCAGGTCGACGACAGCAGGAGACTCGTAATCTTTGATCATTTCGGTGCTTCCTTTCGGTTCTGTCTCGGTCGAGCTTGTTGGATCCGGTGTCAGTTCTTGCGATCGGCGATCGGGTTCCAACCCTCGGCCTGGCCACCGATGCCGAAACCTGTCTCGTCCTGGAAGCTACCCAGGTCGACGATGGTCGGGGTTTGGTAATCCTCGGTCATGTGTCACACCTCCTTTCGCATACTCAGGGGATCGATCGATTCACTCCGGGGCCCGTATCGGGTCCCCCGGTACGGGATCGACGGCGTCGACGCCACGGTCGACATCCGACGTCCCGAGTTCATGGGGCACCGCCTGGAGTTGCAGCTCACAAAGACTGCGGCAGTGCCGATTTCGAGGAGACCGAGAAGAACGTCGAGAAATCGGACTTGGCCATCGGTTCATCGACGATCACTCCGTCGACCTCGATCCACGCATGGGCCGTGAACGGCGGCGATGAGAGCACGCCCACACACCATTGCGGCCACGTGCCCCGCGCACGGCACACCAACGCTGTCGCGAGGGATCGAGGCAGACAGGCTGATCCACCTCTGCTGTAGGGGCTGGCGGTCAGGACCGCGTCGCGAGCCAGACGCGCCTCCTCGTACGTCGCCGGCCGAGCGCCGGCTGCGATTCGTTCGAGGACCGAACGCAGGGAATTCGGAGGCATTCTGCTCAGGCCCTTGGCAATTCCGACGCTCGCCTTGATGCCGAGAGTGGGGAGCGGACCGAGGGTCGACGGAATGTGTGGCAGTACGTCACTCACAGCAGACCGACTCCTTCGAGTTGGCGGTAGGCAGCATCGACGTCGCGTCTCGCCAGTGCCGGGTCGATGGCGAACGTGTCGACCAACGCCGCGGCCGCGTCCTCGCGACTGCCACCCTCCCGCAGGCAACGTGACACGATCAGCGCACTGTCGTTGAGGTGCCAGTACCGGCCGGCTGCACCGTCGAGAACGACGTGACCGTACTCGGTTGCCACCGTGTCGAGGTGCCTCGTCCTGCTGGAACGACCCGAGTTTCGCTGCGCAGCAGTGTCCTTGGTCCTCCAGAACATAGGTTTCTCCTTTGTCGATAGAGCCGGGATGGATCGATCACACTGTTACGTCGGTCCGATTTCGCTGAGCCGCAAGGAACACCGAGGCATTGATGGCCTGGTGAACATGTCCGACCGGTACCTCACGAGCTCGAGGCGACGTCGATGCAACAAATTCTGTTCGGTCGACCAGTCCGGTATCGAACAGTCGTGCGTCGTCCATCAGCTCCAGCAGTCGTCCGTAGTGGCGGGCGTACCCGCGTACGGACTGCGGTCCGCCGCCGATCTTGTTCGTTCGCATCAGATAGTCGTTCGGTAGCAATCCGCGCATCGCGTCCTTCATGAGGGGCTTCCATTCGAGTGGGGTATCGCGTTCGTCGCGTCGAACTGCAAGGGCAGCTTCCACCACTCGATCGTCGAGCAGAGGCGAGTCGTAGGACACTCCGAACGGCTGCCCCAGTTGTGCTGTGCCGCGGATCAGTCGCGCAGCGTCGCGAGCGAAGTACAGATCGATGTGCCCGGCCACGGTTCGGTCGAGCGGCTCTGCTGCATCGAGCGCGGAATCGATCTTGCTCCGGAGCAGTTCGCGAGCATGCGGCGTAAGCCAGGGTGGCACAGCGGGCGGACTGGACCAATCGTTCATCCGCGGTATCTCGGGGTGAGGAGCTCCGGCCAGTGCTGCACTCATCGTGTCGGCGAACCATTGTCGGTACGTGCGTCGATCGGCCAACTCTCGCACCGTCGTCAGCACTCCGATTCCCGCCGGAATGTGCTGCGCCCTGGCTCTGTTCCACCCGACCCACGGACGTGCCCGTACGATCGTGTGCTCCCACGCATTGACGCCGCGCAAAATGTGATCCCCTCCGAGACCGGTGATATGCGTCCGGATTCCCTTGCGGCGATCGTCGGCCAACATTCGTACGATCCGCGGCCCGGCGGTCGCGGCCTGCGTCGGCTCGTCGAGTCGAACATCCAGGCTGTCGACACCCTCGTAGAAATCCTGCATGTCGTCCGTGGAGGTGACCTCATGGGTGTGCACTCCGGGCATGCTCTTGATCGCCCGGCGAGCCCAGTGGAGATCCTCGCGTCCACCCGGGTCGTCGTTGAAGAGAGTGCGAGCGAGCACACCCTGCTGCGCTTGTGCTGCGAAGTAGCACAGAGGAGTGGAATCCAGCCCCCCGGACAGGTCGCAGGCCACCGGATCTCCGGGCGCGGTGCGAGCTCGAACCGAACCCTCCACCGCCGATCTGAACAGAACGGCACCATCGGACCTCGAGGTGTCGGCCTGCGGCGCGTACCACCACGTTCCGGTCCGGCTTCGCTCGCCGTTTCTGTCGACGGTGATGTATCGATCTCCGGCAAGTGGTTCGACCTCTGCCCACAACGGGACGCGATCGAGTGGGTGCGGCATGGTGCCGAGTAGTCGTATGGTGACGGCCGCTGGGTCGACGTCGAACTCGCCCAGATCGGCCAGAACATCGGCGCGGTCGCTCAGTACCAGCACACCGTCGATGCGCGCAGACCAGATTCTGCGGGTCTCCATTGCCGCGGCGCTGGCATAGATCTGTCCATCGACCGACACGATCGTCGTGTAACTTCCGTGAAAGTTCGACGCTGCCGCTGCCGCCTGTGCCGGTACCGAAATGTCATCGGCAAGTCTCCGCAGCCGGGACTCCGTCGCATCGGACCTGCCGACGATTGCGGCCGTCGTACGTCCAACCTGTGCGGTGACGAGTCGGTCGGTCGTGAGATGCCCGAGAAGCCATGGACGCCCCGAGTGGTGAGTGATCCGAGTGGTCGACACCTGCGCCAACCGGGCCGCCAACGCGCTTGCGCGGGGCGTATCGGGTAGCGCGACGAAAAATGAGCGGCCACCCGCCTCGACAGCATCTCGCGTGTTCATCGTCCGCCTCCCTGCGGTGAGTGTTCGGCTCGTTCGATGTGAACCACTCTGCCGCGTGGGAACTCTCGTGGCGTCCTGCCTGCCGACGATTTCAGTCCTGCGACGGACGGACGCGGAGTCATACCGTGGGAGGACCGCCCGACGCGAACAACCCCGGCCGAATGAATCGGTCGGGGTTGTTCAGCTACCGGAGCAGCTCAGCTGGACGCAGCGCGCAGCTTCTCCAACAGCGGGCCTGCGGCCTCGGCCAGGAAGCGTTCCTGAGTTTCGTCGCCCACCTGGACCAGGGCGATGTCGGTGTATCCGGCCTCCCAATAGGGCTTCACGGCCTCGACGATGGCGTCGAGATCCGGTCCGCACGGAATCGTTTCGGCCACATCCTCTTTGCGCACGAACTTCGTGGCCCCGGCGAAGCGGCCGTGGTCGGCAAATCGGCGTTGACCGCCCAGCCACCGGCGAACCAGCGGAATCGATCGTGTGCGCGATCGATGGCGGCATCCTTGTCCGGATCCGAGGAGATGGGGATCTGTCCGATGGAACGCGCCGGTCCCTCATGGTTGTCCGACCACGCCTTGACGAGATCGGCGTTCGGCTCGGTAGCGATGAGGTGATCGCCGTATTCGGCGAACCGAGCGACGGCCTTCTCACCGCCTGCCGCGATACCGATCGGCACGCCGCCCTCCGGCAGGTCCCAGATCCGAGCGGAGTCGACGCGAAAGTGCTTGCCCTCGTACGTGACCAAACCACCGGCGTGCAGTGCGCGAATGATCTCGAGTGCCTCGACGAACATGTCCTGCCGCTTGTCGATGGACGGCCATCCCTCGCCGACGACGTGCTCGTTGAGGTTCTCACCGCTGCCGAGGCCGAGTGTGAAGCGCCCGTCGGCCAGGATCTGCAGCGTGGCTGCCTTCTGCGCGACGACGGCCGGGTGGTAGCGAATGATCGGGCACGTCACGTACGTCATCAGCTCGACGCGTTCGGTGGCCTGAGCCACCGCACCCAGCGTCGTCCAGGCATAGGGGGAATGCCCCATGGACGAGAGCCACGGCGAGTAGTGGTCGCTGCTGACCTCGAAGTCGAAGCCGACCTTCTCGGCTCCGACGGCGTGCTGCACCAGCTCTTTCGGCCCGCTCTGCTCGGTCATCAAGGTGTATCCGAAATTGGTCATGAAGTGTCTCCTGGATTGTTGCGACTAGATTGTTGCGACGGAACCGGCGTCGACTCGGTAGTTGGATCCATTGACGAAGCTGGCCCGGTCCGAACACAGGAAGGTGATCACCGAGGCGACCTCCTCGGGTTCGCCCCGGCGTCCGAGCTCCATGTGCGGACGCTCCTCGTCGAGGAAGCTCTCGATGGCCCCGTCGCGGTCGGTGTTCTTCTCCTCGGCCCGCTTGTCCATCATCGCGTCGGTCATCGGGGTGTGAATGAATGCGGGAGAGACCGCATTGACCAGCAGCCCCTCCGATGCATAGCTGCGAGAAAGCCCCTTGGCGAGCGCCAGCACGCCGGCTTTGGCTGCGCAGTAGGGCAATTCGTCGTCGTAGGGCTGCACGGCATCCTCGGAGGTGAGCAGCACGATACGTCCCCAGCCGCCGCGGCGAAGCGCAGGCAGAAACGCCCGCAGTAGCCGGACAGGGCCCATCAGATCGATGTCGAGGGTGGACCTCCACCCTTCCTCGTCGATCTCGTGGAACAGTCCCTGCGCTCCGGTCACGCCCGAGGACTGAACGAGAATATCGATGTCTCCCAGGCTTTTTGCGTCTGCACCGCCAACTGTTCGACGGCTCCGGTATCGGTCACGTCCGCAGCGAAGGCGAACAATTGGCCCTCCGCTGCGTCGAGCTTCGCTGCAGCGTCGTCGAGCGAGGACTGCTCCTTGTCGCTGATCACGACGCGAACGCCCTCGGCCAACAACATCTTTGCCGTGTGCCAGCCGATGCCGGAGTCTGCTCCGGTGACCAGCGCTGTTCTACCGTCGATTCCCAGATCCATGCGATCCCACTTTGCGCTCGATGTTCGGGTCAGGTTGTGGCGTCGTGCGAGCGCGCGATGGTCAGCGCCGCATTCACCAGGGCCAGGTGGCTCAAGCCCTGCGGGAAGTTACCCAGAAACGACCCATCCGAAGCATCGATCATCTCGCTGTACAGCCCGACGTCGTTGGAAAGCTCCACCAGCTGGTCCATCAGCGCGATGGCTTCGTCGTCACGGCCGACGCACGACAGCGCCGACACTCGCCAGAACGCGCAGGCCACGAAGGTGGCCTCTTCCTCGTGCACGCCGCTGTAGCGGTACAGCAACGGCCCAGCACCGAGTTCTGCACCGAGGGCATCGATGGTGGACGAAAGACGTTCTCCGCGATCGAAATCCATCTCCGCCGCCAACAGCACCGAGGCGTCGAGACCATCGGCCCCGGGATACGCCAGATATGCCTGCCGCTCCTCGGACCAACACTGCGTCTCGATGTAGTCCCTGATGCGGCCCTTCTCCGCCTTCCACCGGTCCGGGATTCCGGGGATCTCGCCGGCCTCGGCCAAGTGAACGGCGCAGTCGAGCGCCTGCCAGCAACCGAGCTTCGAGCTGGTGTAGTGACGCTCTTCCTCGAGTTCCCAGATGCCTGCGTCCTTGCGCTGCCATGAGTCGCAGGCTTCGTCGGCGATGGTGGCCAACAGTCGACCGGTCTCCGCGTCGAGGATGTTGCCGGCGTCTACGTACTGCCGAATGATCGAGAACAGATCCCCGAATATCATCAGCTGCAACTGATCTGCCGCGGCGTTGCCGTTGACGACCGGTCCGATGCCGCGCCAGCCCGGCACATCCGGTTGTTCGGTTCCCCCGGGCAACTTTCCCTGAAGCGTGTAGAACACGTTGACCAGAGGATCGTTGACCCTGATGACCTTCAGCAACCAGGCGACGGCCGCGTGTACTTCCTCACGAAGTCCGAACCGCTGCATCGCTCTGATCGTGTAGGCGGCGTCTCTGACCCAGGCGTACCGGTAGTCCCAGTTCTTCCCTCCGGTCCGGTTCTCCGGCAATGATGTGGTGGCAGCAGCAGCGATGGCACCGGACGGGCTGTGCAACAACAGCTTCAACGCCAGAGCACTACGTGCTACATGTTCCGCCCACGGTCCCTCGTACTTACACTCGTCCGACCACATCCGCCAGTTGAGGACGGTCCGGTCGATGCCCTCGTCCAATTTCTGCGGATAGGGCAGATGCAATGGTTCGTTCTCGGTACCGACGACTCCGAGAGAATGTCTCGAGCCAGGCTCGGTGGAGAACGCCCCATGAATGTTCTGCGTCTCCACCTGGGGATCGTCGATGCCCAGGGTTCTCACGGCGAGGGTCAGCCCGTCCACCCGCAGGACTGTGCCGTGCTCGGTGGCGTAGGCCCACGGTGAGGCCTTACCGAGCATGGTTCCGGGTGCCACCTTCCAGCCCATCTCGACGGTCCCGTCGAGGCCGTCGATTCGGCGCGCCAGTTCCATCCACGGCAGCCGCCCCGCCACACCGGTGTTCAGCGAGTCGGTGACCCGCACCGTGCCGCCGGAGGTCTTGAAAGTGGTGGCGAGAACGTTTGTACCCGAGATGAATTCGCGGTGGACGGTGAATTCGGCCACCGGCGCCAGCTCGATCCATCCACCGTGCTCGTAATCCAACAGTGCGGCGAAAGGTGGTGGTGAATCCAGATTCGGGACCGGAAGCCAGTCGATGCGACCGTCGTCGGCGATCATTGCCACGGTTCTACCGTCACCGATCGCTCCGTAGCTCTCGATAGGAACATAGCCGTCGACCCGAGGGTGCGGCTTTCGAAACTCGCTCAAGCACTTGCCTTTCCGGCGAAAATTGGGCTGTTCTCGATGTTCGCCAGCAGATCGGCCGGGTCCTCGAACACCGCTACCGCACCCGCGTCGAGCAACTCGGCGCGCGAGATACCTCCGCTCAACACGCCGATGGCGCGTACTCCGGCGCGCCCGGCGGCCTCGATATCCCACACACTGTCGCCGACCATCACCGCGCGCGTTGCCTCGACTCCGGCGCGCTCGAGCGCGACCGCGATGATGTCGGGCTCGGGCTTGGCGACGTCGGCGTCGTCGCCGGACGTCACGACCGCAACAGAATCCTCCACGTCGAGCAGATCACGCAGAGTCGACAGTTCACCTTCGGGCGCAGATGTGGCCAGAACCACGTTGATTCCACGAGACTCCATGTCTGCCAGGAGTTCCCGCGCACCAGGCAACACTTCCAGATCCGCGGATGCTGCGGCGTAATTTTCACCGTGCAGCTTCTTCGCCTCCGCGGCCAGCGCGCTGTCGGGTGACCCGACGAGGAACTCGAGCAACTTCGACCCATCCATCCCGATACAACGGTGGATGCGCCAGGCCGAGACTTCTCGGCCGGCATCGCGAAACGCACGGGACCACGCGGATACGTGAACGAAATTGGAATCGACGAGCGTGCCGTCGATGTCGAACAGAACAGCGTCGACGGTCGGAACACTCACAGGCATGACCGTCGGATACCCATGGTCGATACAGGCAAACAGTCGATTCGAAAAACAGCAGGCCCCCCGCTGTGCGCGAGGGGCCCGTCGTGCGTGAACGGAACTAGCTGGCCTGCGCCTGCCACATCCAGTGCAGCTGCTCGAGTCGCGCCGTGATGGCGATGAGCAGGTCCTGAGTGACCGGATCGGCCTCTCCCGTGTCGGCGATACGTCCACGCAGTCGCTCGACGACGGCAGCAATGTTGTCGACGACTGCCGGTACGACCTCGCTGTCCTGAGTCCAACCGGCTCCGAAGCCCTTGGTGCCCGCGGTCGAGGAGACGGTGGCTGCGCGGCCGTCGGGGCTGACGCCGATGGCCGTCGCGCGCTCTGCTGCCTGATCGGTGAATTCGCGGGCGGCCGTGACCAATTCGTCGAGCTCGAGGTGCACGGAGCGGAAGTTCTTACCGATCACGTTCCAGTGGGCCTGCTTCGCGATGAGCGAGAGGTCGATGAGATCGACCACGGTTCCCTGAAGCGCGTCGCCCGCGATCTTCTGCTGGCCTGCGTCGAGGGTGCTGGTGATGGGGTTCGTCATGATGTGGCCTCCCTGCCGTTGGACGACGGTATGCATCGCACACCATTATTGTTCTTCCGTCTGTACTACACAACGGCATGTAGCCACGCGTTGTTCCGGATCGACGCCATCTTCGCTGTGACGCCGATCCCAGGATCGATCGGATCAGACCTTCGCGGCCTCGTCGGAAGGATCGTCGATCGCTCCTGCACCGGTGGTCGGTGCGGTCTCGTCCTGCTGCGACCGAACGCCTTCCTCGACCTTCTTGCCGAGCTCGGCATCGACGTTGGTCCAGTACTCGAACACCCGGCTCAGGACCGGCTCACTCACGCCGTTGAGGACGTGTCCGACGATGTTTCCGACGAGACGCTCACGCTGCGCGTCGTCCATGACCTCACGGACCAGGGCTCCAGCCTGGACGAAGTCGCCGTCTTCTGGGTGCTCGACATACCCGGTGCGTACGAACCGTGGCTCGAAGTCCCACGCTCCGTCGTCGCCGTACTTGTTCGTGTCCGCTGACGGGCCGCCGAACGAGTTGGGTGCGTACACGGGCGTTTCCGGAGAATTGAACGAGTACCGCATGGACCCGTCCTTGGAGTACGAGTTGACCGGCGACTTCGGCGCGTTGACCGGCAGCTGCGCGTAGTTGGCTCCGATGCGGTACCGGTGGGCGTCGGCGTAGGAAAAGACGCGGCCGAGCAGCATCTTGTCGGGGCTGAAACCGATGCCGGGCACGGTGTTGGACGGCTCGAACGAGCTCTGCTCGATCTGAGCGAAGAAGTTCTCCGGGTTGCGGTTCAAGGTCATCTTGCCGACCTCGATCAGCGGGTAGTCCTTCTGCGACCAGACCTTGGTGAGGTCGAACGGGTTGTACTTGTAGTTCTCGGCCTCGTCGTAGGGCATGAGCTGCACCTTGAGGGTCCAGCTGGGAAAGTCGCCGTTCTTGATGGACCCGAAGAGGTCCTGACGGTGGTGATCGGGGGACGTGCCCGCGACCTCGTCGGCCTTGTCCTGCGTCAGGTAGTCGATGCCCTGGTCGGTCTTGAAGTGGAACTTCACCCAGGTCTTCGTGCCGTCCTCGGCGATGAGCTGGTACGTGTGCGAACCGAATCCGTCCATGTGACGGAACGACTTGGGGATTCCGCGGTCACCCATGAGCCACGTCACCTGGTGTGCCGACTCGGGCGAGAGGGTCCAGAAGTCCCACTGCATGTTGTTGTCGCGCAGGCCAGAGTCGGGCATGCGCTTCTGGCTACGGATGAAGTCCTGGAACTTGATCGGGTCCTTGACGAAGAAGATCGGGGTGTTGTTGCCGACGAGGTCCCAGTTGCCTTCCTCGGTGTAGAACTTCAGCGAGAAGCCGCGCGGGTCGCGCCAGGTGTCGGGGCTACCCTGCTCGCCCGCGACGGTGGAGAAGCGCGCCAGCATCTCGGTCTTGGCACCGGGCTGCAACGCCTTCGCCTTGGTGTACTTGCTGATGTCTCCGGTGATCTCGAGTTCACCGAACGCGCCTGCGCCCTTGGCGTGCACGACGCGCTCCGGGACCCGCTCCCGGTTGAACTGCGCCATCTTCTCGATGAGGTAGTGGTCGTGCAGAAGAATCGGTCCCTGCGTTCCGGCGGTCAGCGACTGGTCGTCGCTGGGGACGGGGATTCCCGAGTTGCTGGTGGTCGGCTTGTTGGTGATCGGCTTGGTCATACGAAGCCTCCTGAAGGCTGAATCGAGTTCGAAGAGGGCTGCTCTCCGAAAGATCTGTGAAACCGAGCGGCCGTACGCTGGACCGCAATGTCAGACGGAATGCCTCATGCAGCCGTCGCACAAACCCCAGAACACGATCCCGTCTTCGTCGACGACAAATCCGTGGGCTGTCCGCGATGTCGTCGGCGTCCGAATGCGGTCGGGCTGTGACCGCATTCAGAGCTGCATGCGCTCCAGTATGCCCCTAATCTGGACTAAGTCAAGAAAAGCGGCTCGTGGCTATCCGACCAGGCGCGCTTCACCCGTCCGCATCGACCCCGACACGATCTGCAACCCCAAATACGTGCCCGACGGCATCCAGCGACTGAGCGTCGGCCCCTTGGCGTCCACCTCGACGCGGGCCACCCTGGCCTTGCCCTTCAGACTCGCGGTGGCCACGGCCGAGCCGCCGGACACCGGCTGGGCGAAACCGAGGGAGCCGAGCATCGGGAACTGCGGTCCCACGGCGCGAGACGTCGTTCGCACCGACCATTCGTCGCCGTTCGCCCCGGCCTCGCCCAGCACGTCACCCTCGAATTCGGCCAACACCTTGGGCAGGTGCCAGTTGGTCCGGCCACCGTGCACCGACGTCGCGGAATCGACGGCGATGAACGGCACCGCCATGCGAGGCACGCGTCCGACGTCCCGGCGCAGCGCCGGGCTCGCCAGTATTTCGCGGTACGGGCCGACCGGTGAGGTGGTGTAGTCGACGACCATGCACATCGTGATCGGCAGCGTCTTGGCACCGGCCGGCGCGAAATCCGACGAGCGGGCCCGATGCCACCAGATCGTGGCACGGACATTCGCCGGCCACGGCGCTGCCGGGCTGACCGGCCAGTCGGTGCGCTCGGTCTCGGATTCGGTGACACTCCACATCAGGAATCCCTCCCCACCACGGTCAGAGGGAGCCGCAGGGCACCCGGGGCCGACACCGGCACCACCGGGTGCACCGGCTGAGTAGGAGTGATCTCCTGATACTCCGAGCCCACCGCGGGTCGCCGATCGGGGTCACCCTTGTTGGGCCACAACGCCATTGCCCGCTCGGCCTGGGCCGTGATCGTCAAGGACGGATTGACACCGAGGTTGGCACTGACGGCAGAGCCGTCGAGCACGTGCAGTCCCTCGTAGCCGTACACGCGCTGGTACCCGTCGATCACGCCGGTCTCCGGCGAGTCGCCGATCGCGCAGCCACCGAGGAAGTGCGCGGTCATCGGAATGTTGACGATCTCGGCGATCGATCCGCCCGGGTCGCCGCCGATCTTGTCCGCGAGCAGACGAATGGCTTCGTGACCCTGCGGAATCCACTGCGGCGGTGGATCACCCGCGCCGGGCCTGCTGGTGAGGCGACGCCCGAACGGTCCCTTCTTCGATCCGAGCTCGAGCGAGTTGTCGTCGGTCTGCATCACCAATGCGATGACGGTGCGCTCCGACCAGCGATGCACCGACAGGCTCCGCGCCGCAGCGCCGGGATGACGCAGCGCGACGCCGAGGGTCTTGAGGATGCGCGGCATCTTGCCGCCGCCGTCGCTGAGCACGGTCTGCAACAGGCCGATGGCGTTGCTGCCCTTGCCGTATCGCACCGGCTCGATGTGCGTGTGATCGTCCGGATGGAACGACGACGTGATCGCCACGCCCTCGTGGTAGTCGACCTCACGGCCGCGGGCGGTCGCCGCGAGCACGGCCTCGGAGTTGGTGCGCACGAGCGAACCGATCCGCTCGGACAGCCGCGGCAGCGAGCCCTTCTCCTTGGCCGCGAGCATCAGCTTCTGGGTGCCGTAGGTGCCGGCCGAGAAGATCACCTGATCGGCGGTGATCGTCTTCTCCTTGCGACGCAGCTTCCCGCCCGTCCGACGCGTCACCACGTCGTAGCCTGCGCCGTTCGGGCGCACGTCCACCACGGTGGTCAACGGAAGAACATGCGCGCCAGCGTGTTCGGCGAGGTACAGGTAGTTCTTGACGAGGGTGTTCTTCGCGCCGACGCGGCAGCCGGTCATGCAGGCTCCGCATTCGGTGCAGCCGGTCCGCTCGGGGCCGGCACCGCCGAAGAACGGGTCGGGCGCAGTGCGGCCGCGATCGCCGAAGTAGACGCAACCGGGGTCGAGGTGAATGTGTCCCCCACACCCATGTCCTCGGCCACCTCTTTCATCACCTTGTCCGAGGCAGTGATGGTCGGGTTGGTCTCGACGCCGAGCATTCGGCGGGCCTGGTCGTAGTACGGATTCAGCTCGCGCTGCCAATCGGTGATCGAGCGCCACTGCGGGTCCTCGAAGAACTTGGCCGGGGGCTGGTACAGCGTGTTCGCATAGTTCAGCGAACCTCCGCCGACGCCAGCGCCGGCCATCACCAGCACATCGGGAAGCAGGTGAATACGTTGCACCCCATAGCAACCCAGCGCCGGAGCCCACAGGTACTTGCGCAGACGCCAGCTGGTCTTCGGCAGCTCGTCGTCCTCGAATCGGCGGCCGGACTCGAGAACCGCCACCCGGTAGCCCTTCTCGACGGCCCGCAATGCGGCAACGCTGCCGCCGAAACCGGAGCCGATGATCAATACGTCGTAGTCGCTCATGCTGATACCACCTCGTGGTCTGATTCGAGAGTGTCGGACGCGAGCCGATAGTTCGCGACGTCGAACTCGCGCGTCTTGTTGCGGAACCGGAATGTGTAGGTGGGCCACATCGTGGAGTTGCGGCCGTTGGCGTCGAGGTACCAACTCGAGCAGCCGCCGGCATTCCAGACGGTGCCGTCGAGCTCGGAATCTACCCACGAATTGTGCTGCCGCTGAGCGGATTCGTTGACCTCGACGGCCGCGACCCTGCGATCCTTCATCTCGTTCAGCGCGGATACCACGTAGTTGGCCTGCGACTCGAGCATGTAGACGATGGAACTGTGCCCGAGGTTGGTGTTGGGGCCGTACATCAGGAACAGGTTCGGGAAGCCGGCGACAGTGGTCCCGAGATGCGCCTGCGGGCTGCCGCCCCAATGCTCCGCGAGCGTCCGACCGTCGTTGCCGCGCAACAGATGCGACACGGGTGGCTCGGTGGGGGTGAACCCCGTCGCGAAGATGATCGTGTCCACCTCGTGGTTGCGGCCCGAGGCGTCGACAACGCCGTTCTCGGTGACCGACGTCAGCCCCGACGTCACGAGATCGACGTCCGACCGGTCGAGTGTCGGCAGCCAATCGTTGGACAGCAGAAGCCTTTTGCAGCCCGGTGCGTAGTCAGGAGTCAGCGACGCACGCTTCACTGGGTTCTTGACCTGACGCTTCAGATTCGACTTCGCGAACATCTTCACCGCGGGAAGCATCCACGGGTTGTCCGCCAGCACGGTCACGTAGGCCTCGCGGTAGCCGTAGATGACACCGCGAACCGCGCGGTGTGCCAACGGGATCCGCTCGTAGAGCGTGCGCTCGAGGCGGCCGATGGTGCGGTCCAGGCGCGGAATCACCCATGCGGGAGTGCGCTGGAAGACGGTGAGCCGCTCGGCGCGGTCGACGATCTCGGGGACGAACTGCACCGCCGAGGCCCCGGTGCCGATCACGGCGACCCGCTCTCCGGTGAGGTCGTGCTCGTGATTCCAGGTGGCGGAGTGGAACACCGTGCCGGTGAACGAGTCGATGCCGGGGACGTCCGGGATCTTCGGAGTGGACAGCGCCCCGGTGGCAGCGACCAGCACCCGGACGCTCGCCGACCCCTGCGACGTCTGCACCGACCATCGCTTGCTCACCTCGTCCCAGGTGGCGGACCGAAGTTCACAGTTCGTGACGATGCGATTCTTCAAGTCCAGGCGATCCACCACCGAACGCAGGTAGTCGAACAGCTCCGGCTGGCGCGCGAAGGTGTGGCTCCACTTGGGACTCGGGGCGAACGAGAACGAGTACAGCGAGGTCGGCACATCGCACGCACACCCCGGGTAGGTGTTGTCTCGCCACGTGCCACCGACGTCGGACGCGCGTTCGATGACGGTCACGTCGGCGCTCGGGTCGGCTGCGAGAATCTTCGCCACCGCGGCCAGGCCTGCGAAACCGGCTCCGACCACCAACACGTCGAGTTGTTCGGGCAGTGTTGCGTTCACGCGTCCATCACCTTTTCGGACCAGATCGGAAGGAGCCGCCCGCGCAGTTGCGCGTCGGCTTCGGGACTGCGGAACAGCGCCGAGACGGCCAGTCCGCGGGCTAGTTCGACACTGAGCTCGATGGACTCCGGGGACATCCGGCTACCCATGACGATCTGGGCACCGCCCTGAATGGCCTCGGCGACGCGTCGCTCCAGGGGGATCATCGCCTCGTGCAGCGCCGGGTCGGTACGGGCCGCCACCCAGAGCTCGAGCGCGGCGTGGAAGAGGGGACCGGAGAATGCGTCGGCGAGGATCTCGGGACCTCGCTCGGGGTCGGGTTCGGCTTCGAGTATTTCCGAGAGACGACGATCGACGAGGTGCTCGACGGCCGCGGTCAGCAGAGATTCCTTGGTCGGGAAGTGGTGCAGCTGCGCTCCGCGAGAGACACCGGCACGCCGCGCGATCTCCTGGGTGCTGGTCTTGGCGAAGCCCAGCTCGACCAGGCAGTCGATCGCGGCGTCGAGCAGCTTCGCCCGAGTGCCCGCGGTGCGTTCGGCCTGCGTCCGGCGCTCGGTGGGCGCCGTGTCGTCGAGCCCTGTGTCGGTAGTCACACTTCGCACAGTAGCGCCAAAACAACAAACAGTCCAGCCTGACTTTAAGTTGCTCGGAACGCTGGATGCAGGCCTGCGCCCCGTCCATCACTCCGTGCCGGAACGCCTCCACCCGCAGGAACCCGCTGCCCTGACGGGACTGATCACCCTCGCCGCGGAAGAGCAGCAACGCCGCGATCGCCTCGTCGAGATCCCCCGGCGAGAGGGTGTACCCACTGGTAGGGCGGTTCTGCAGCAGTACGCTCGCGGCCCAACTCCCGGCGAAGCAGTCGCCCTGCAGGGACGCATCCTGGTCGTCGGCATCGATGCGGCCTGCGCCATCCCCGCCAACCCGTACTGCGTCGCGATCAGCGCCGCGACGGCAAAATCCCCACCCTGCTCGTAGAACCGCAGCATCGCGTCGACCGCATCGAACCCCACGTGGCCGTCGGGCACGCAGTAGAACAACACGTAGCCGGTCGCGGATCGGCCGCCGCAATCGGGAGCGTCGGACGGGTCGAACGCAACCACCGGATTCAGCGGCTGCCACGGCCGGCCGGTCAACTCAGGAAAGAGCAGACTCCAGTAGTCCTCCAAGTCTTCCGGAACGCCGTCGATGATCTGCGCCAGCGGAGCGTCGCCGCCGCGGTCCGCGTAGGACCGGCTGGTGAACGGCAACCGCAGGACGGGAGGCGAACCGTCGACGTACGGTTTGCACTCCATCGGGCCGCCGTCGAACCCGGTCCGGAACGAACTGACGCGATCGAAGCCGCTACCGTGCGCCGACGCGCTTTCGGCCGAGGTCCCCGGCTCGTCGCGTAGATACAGGAAACCGGCCAGGGCACTGTCGAGTTCGGCCTCGGACGGATCGAACACGGTGCTGTCGGACACTGCGTGCGCCGCCCACGCCCCGGCGAAACAGTCCGCCTGGATCTCACTGGTGACCGTCATGCCCTCGAAGTTCACACGCGCCTGGATGGCGTGCCCCCACTCGTGCGCCATCACGACGGGAATCACGAAGTCGCCGAACCGTTGTCGGAGATCAGGACGCAATCCCTCACTGTCCCAGGCAACTACGTCCGCACCTGGACAATAGAAGGCATTGCCCGCGATGTCATCGGCAGAGGATGCGCACGGCGGCAATTCGCCGGACGACGGCACCACGGCGTGGAAACCGCCACTGACGGGCGTGTATTCGCTGCCGTAGACCGCGGGAAACTGCTCGGCCCAGTACGACTGCAGATCGTCGATCGCCGCGGCGGCGATCTCGTTCACCGGATCGGACGCATCGCCCACGATCCCATCCGTTGAGGTACCCTCCGCCGCGACCGCCTGGGGTGTCGATTCCGTTGCGCTGCTGGCGGATTGCACTGGAGAGCCACACGCGGACAGTACCAACGCAGCCGCCACGACCACCTTCACTGCTGACCTCATGACCGCAGACGCCAGCCAGCGAGGATTGGACATCGATTGGACGGTGCGCACCACTTTCCAATCCATTTCCAATGTCGCGGTTCTACGATCCGATCGGTTCGATCCCTGCTGTAGCCGCATCGAAGCCGTATCCGAACAGACGAAAGAGGACCGATGAAGATCTCCACTATTGGCGTCCGTGGGGCAGTATGCGCAGCGTGGTGATTCTCGCGTTCACCGCCGCCGGATGCAGCAGCGACTCCGGCACGCCGACCGCCGCCACCTCGACAGCCGAAACGACGACTACAGAGGCCGCCGCGACCACAACGGTCAAAAAGCTGGCACCCGCCACCACCACCGAGGCACCCACCGGCCCCAACCCCACCATCGCCGACTACATCGTCGACGCGGGCCTGACCGAAACCCCGATCTTCCGCGGCGACGCGAACGCACCCACCATCAACCTGGCCATCCCGGACGGCTGGGTGGACGCGGCCGAGGACACCCCCGACTGGGCCTACGGAGCGATCATCTACCCGGACGTCGCCGCCGGCGAACGCACCCCGAGCATGATCGCCATCGTCTCCAAGCTCGAAGGCGACGTCGATCCGCAGGCCATCATCGACTACGGCCCAGGCGAATTGATGAACCTGCCAGAGTTCACCCCGTCCGGAGAGGGCGCAGTGTCGACACTGTCGGGCTTCCCCGCATACCAGATCGCAGGCACGTACACGGACGACGAGACGGGTGAGGAGCTGGTGTCGGCGCAGAAGACGACGATCATCACAGGGCAGGACGGCTACTACATCCTGCAGATCAACGTCGACGGCAGCATCGACCAATTCGACTTGCTGGTCGACGCCACCACCCAGGTGGACGAGCAGACCGTCATCACGCCGTGACTCTGCTCATGGCGTAGCGGCCTATGAGTTGCGTCCATCCGCACCCAGGCGCGTGTACTTCACCGAGGTCGACCGGTCCGTTCACTCGACCCTTGGATACTGACCTGCATGTCCCTGGAAACTTGCCTGTGAAGAGTCTGTTCGATCTACCGATGACCGCGTGGCCGCACGAGCGCAATTCCCTCCATGTCTATGCACTTCCGCAGATCGACAGCAGCGTTCTCGTCCCGATTCAGGACGCAATTCGCTCGACCGGTGTGTGTTCTGTACAGCCGACGGAGTTCCTGCACGCCACCGTCACTCGAATCCCGGCCTTCCTCGATACGGTCCCCGCTGACACCGTTCTCACGCTGCGCGGACTCCTCGACGACGCGACGGCAGCACTGGAGCCTTTCACCGTCGACATGACCGGCCCCCACATATTCGAGCATTCGGTCGGATACGAAGGAAACCGAAGCCCGCAGTGGGACAGCCTGGTTCGGTCCGTACGTGCCGGTGCGACAACAGTTCTCGGTGACCCGGCAATGCCGCCCGCGCCGCACGCACCCCATATCTCACTGGGTTACGGCACAGCCGACGTCGATTCGGAACCGTTGACAGCCGAGCTCGCCAGGCTCGGCGCGAGGCGGGGTCGCCAGCAGTCGGTGCGGATGCACGTCGCAGAGGTGCAACTCCTCTCGGTCCATCAGGACTCCGCCGCCGGGATATACACGTGGGACACCATCTGCACCGCACATTTTGGGCGAGTAATGTACCGCCCATCGTGAACGGGGAGGCAGCGATGATGGCGGACGCGAGCACTGTGCCTACTGCGCAGCAGTGGATAGCACAGTGCGACAGCTTCGAGACCGACGACGGATTTCGGATCACGTACCGCCGCCGCGGCGCGGGCAGCACAGTGGTGATGCTGCACGGGTTTCCTACCTGGTCCTACGACTGGGCCCCGGTGGCCGAGGACCTCGGGTCCGATCATGACGTCGTGACGCTGGACTTCTTGGGCTACGGGTCGTCGGACAAACCACGTGGCCACAACTTCACCGTCGCTCGGTCCGCGGACGTCGTCGAACAGCTACTGCGCCACCTCTCGATTTCGAGCGCGCAGTTGGTCGTTCACGACTACGGCGGCATCGTCGGTCAGGAGTTGCTCGACCGTCGACGCCGCGCAAACCTGTCCTTCGATATCTCTGTCGTGCACGTACTCAACTCCGGGGTCGTCTACAGCGAGTACCGCCCGACTGTTTTGCAGCGTCTACTCGCCCAACCGGTGGTGGGACCCGTTCTCGCTCGACTGTCCAACAAGACCGCCCTACGCAAGACCATCGATGCCGTGCGCGGAGACACGAAAGCGTCCGACGAAGAATTCGACAACCTCTGGTATGGAATCGCGCTGCACGACGGACACAAACTGTCGCACAGACTCATTCGCTACAACGACGAGCGGGCGGTGCATCACGAGCGGTGGCTTTCGGCGCTCGTCGAATACGACGGCCCACTTGGACTCATATGGGGGCTGGCGGATCCGGTCTCTGGTCAGCGAGTGCTCGACGCCATCCGCGCACTGCGACCGGATGCCTGGGTCACGGCGCTCGGTGGCGTCGGACACTTTCCGCAATCGGAAGCACCGAAAGACGTGGCGCGGGCTATCCGCGAACACCCGACGAACTGAATCGTTGCCACAGCCTTCGCACCACCGAGCTGGGTATTCACGTTCTACGCATGCCGGTCGCCGCCAACACGGCGGCAAGCCCCTCCTGCAGATCTCTGACGAAGTGGTCTGGATTCTCGAGCGACGGAAAATGTCCCCCTGACTCGGGTTCCTTCCACCGCACGATCTGACGGAAGCGCTCCTCAGCCCACGCACGAGGATTCTTCTCGATGTCGCGCGGATACGTAGTGATCGCCGCCGGAACGTCGACCCGCAGGTCCGGATCCAGGGAGTTGTGGCTTTCGTAGTAGATCCGAGCCGACGACGCTCCCGAGCGCGTGAGCCAGTACAGGGTGACGTTGTCCAGCAGCCGGTCTCTGGAGATCGCCGGGAAGGGGCTGTCGTCGGTATCCGTCCACTCCGCGAATTTGTCGAGAATCCAGGCGAGCAGACCGACCGGAGAGTCGACGAGTGAGTACCCGATCGTCTGTGGCCGGGTCGCCTGCTGCTTCGCGTACGCCGAGTGGTGGTGCCGGAAGTCGCTGTTCTCCTCGGTCCAGCGGCGCTCGTCAGCAGTCAGGCCCTCGGTTGTCATCCCCGGCGGTGCCTGCGCCAGAGTTGTGTGGATCCCGATGACATGCGCGGGGAATCTGCCTCCGAGGATCGTCGTGATCACGCCTCCCCAGTCACCACCGTGGGCCAGAAACCGGTCGTAACCCAGCCGGCGCATCAACTCGACCCACGCTGTCGCGATCTTCTCGGTTCCCCATCCGGTCGTACTCGGCTTGTCGCTGAAGCCGAACCCCGGCAGCGACGGGACGACGACGTGGAACGCTGGCGCGCGGGGGTCATCGGGATGCGCCAGAGCGTCCACCACATCGACGAACTCGGCCATACTGCCCGGCCAGCCGTGCGTCATGATCAGCGGAGTGGCATCGGTACGCGCGGACCGGCAGTGCAAGAAGTGAAATCCCAGACCGTAGACGCTAGTGCGGAACTGACCGATCGCGTCGATGCGCTCCTCGAACTTTCGCCAGTCGTAGCCCGTGCGCCAATAGTCGAGGATCTCCTGCAGGTCGGCGAGAGGAACGCCTTGGTCCCATCGCCGACGGCCGGGCTCGGTCGAAATCACCGGTTCGGATTCCGGCAGCCGTGCGGCGGCCAACCGCGCGCGCAGGTCGTCGAGGTCGTCGTCGGGTGTGAGGGGCTCGAACGAACACACTTCGAGGCCGCTGAGCGACTGCATAGGAACTCCTGCTTTCGGTTGAACCGTCTAAGCCAGTTCTACAGGGCACGTCCTTGGACCGCAACCGGCTAAGCTGGTTCCATGCCCGCAAGGTTTCCCGAATTTCGCCCCGGTAGCGTCCTCTCGACCGCCTTCACCGGGACGCTGACCGAACGATGCGGCGAACCTGTGGAACGGATTCCGGTGCCGCAGCGGCTCATCGACTGGTTGGCGATGAACGGGCTCGCCGTCGAGGGGTGCACCGACTCCCAACTGTTCCTGGCTCACGAACTGCGAGAGGCGATTCATCTCGCAGCGACAGCTGCCGCAGTCGAAGACACACTGCCCAGGTCGCCGTCCGAACCATCAACGATCGCAGCATTCGCGGGCAGTCCGCTGCTGTTCTGACGGCCGAGGGCGACCGCCGCTGGCAGCTGAGTTCGATGCAGTCCGTAGAAGACGCCCTCGGCGTAGTTGCGGCCGACGCCATCGACGTCATTGCCGGTGTTCGAGACGGCAAACTGGCATTGTGCGCGTCCCCTACGTGCCGGGCCGCGTTCTTCGACACCAGCCAAAGCCGCTCGCGCAAGTGGTGCGACATGAACACCTGCGGAAACCGTCAGAAGAAGGCGCGATTCATAGCGAATCAGCAGCGCCGAACATAGAAGGAGCCGAGAACAGTGAGCATCCATTCGATACGTCCCGAGGATGTTCTGCCCGACGGGGCCGAGAGGGCGTCGTTCGACGGACTCGAGATTCGCAAAGGCACCGTCGCGGCGTTCGTGGCCAACGCCCGAGCGCTCGACGACGCCGAACAGGCACCGAGACCCACCGAGAACTGTTGGCAGCGCTGGGGAATCTCGCGCCGCAGCTGGCGGCAATCGGACTGCTCGAGGTATTCGAGCCGCGGAATCCACAGATCGCAGAGCTGGTGAAGACCGCGGTCGCCCGGGACTGAACGACTGCAACGCTGTTTGCGTTGCTTGACCGTGGGCAATTCTCTGGTCATGCCCCTCGCCTCTCATGGACGCTTCGACTACTCCCCCATCGGCGATCGCCCGCAGTTCGAGTGGCCGGGTGGCGCGCGCCTCGCGGTGTACATCGCCGTAAACTGCGAGCACTTTCCGTACGACGACGGCCGCCCAGGGCTGGGCTACACGCCCGCGATGGATCAGCCGAACACCTACAACTGGGGGTGGCGTGAGTACGGCAACCGCGTCGGCGGCTTTCGGATCGCAGAGACGTTGCAGCAGAGCGGGATTCGGCCGACACTGCTCGTCAATACCGAGGTGTACGAGCATGCGCCGCAGCTGATCGACGCCTTCCGCGCCCTCGACGCCGAGGTTGTCGCACACGGCCGAACGAACGCCATACAACCGAACGATCAGAACGAGGACGACGAACGACGATCGATAGACGAGGTCACGTCCGCCATCGAGCGGCACGAGGGAGCCCCTCCTCGGGGTTGGATGAGCCCCGGTGCCAACCCCAGCCGAGTGACCGAAGACCTTCTCGCCGAACGCGGCTACGACTACACCTTGGACTGGCCCATCGACGACCAGCCGGTGTGGCTGAACACCCGCGGTGGCCCGTTGCTCAGCGTCCCGTACCCACACGAGGTGAACGACCTACCGGTGTTCGTCCACCATCACCAGACCGCAGCGACGTTCGAGCGCAACATAATCGACAGTTTCGACGAGCTGAAGGAGAACTCGGCGCACCAACCGTAGTGCTCGCGATCTCGCTGCACACCTTCCTCACCGGACAGCCCTACCGACTTCGACGGCTACGCGCGGCGCTGAAACACATGACCGACAACAGCGACGGCGTCTGGTTCACCACCCCGGGCGAGATCGCGACGCACTACCGAGAGCTGGTGCCACCCGCCCCCGCTCATCACAACCGGTGACGACAGACGACGCGTAACTCGAACCACTCCAGCCGCTGAGGACCGGGGCGCGCTCCGATGCACCGATGCACCGCCGACGGAGTCACGACGTTGCCAGGTCCGCACGCAGCAAGCAGCTAGCAGCTGACTGGGCGGTCGAACGCAGAGCGACCATGACGGTACGTCGTATGTCGGGCAGAAGCACTCCCCCGGCGGCCCGAAATTCGACGGCGTGTTCGCAGCTGACATGTTGTCAGGCTGCGCGCCGTTTTCGTCGGTGGTAGCTGGGGATGGGTTGTCGTGTGGGGTCGATGGATTCGGGCGGGATGGCGTAAGGGTGTCCGTCGTCGCCCATGAACAGTTGCCAGTCGCCGTGGTGGACGAGGCGGTGGCATTCTCCGCAGACCAGGGCGAGGTTGTTCAGATCGGTGGGGCCGCCGTGTTC